>JBFRWE010000062.1:0-10772 GCA_051439345.1 Xenococcaceae cyanobacterium | reverse complement strand
TACCAACGAATATAGCTAGATTCATCATGGTTTTACCTCGGTTATTCCACTGAATCAGAGTGTGAAATTTTAGTATTTTTGGTCGAATATGTGATTTACAATACATATCCCAAGACTATTTAGTAGCTGATGATAACAATATTTCATTAATATACAAATAATTTTGCTTACCTACTGATCTACTAGATATGCACAAAAATACCGTTCCAATCAATAAGTGATTAATTTTTAATCATTTATCTGTAGTTGTTTTAATGTTCCAGCTAAGAAATTAGCCCGACAAACATGACGTTGAATCTTGCCACTAGAAGTTTTAGGAATACCGCCAGATTTGAGTAATAAGATTCTATGTACTTGCAGATCGTGATTTTTTGATACTTCTCGACGAATAGATTGAATTAATTCTTGAGCTTTACTAATGTTTTTTGTTGTAGGATATCCGTTAGATTGAGACTTTGTTCTGGGGGAGTCCCAATAACGACGGTCTACTTCAGCTAGAATGACTAATATTTCTTCTCCTTCAATGTTGACAGAGAAACTAGCTACACCACTAGGTTTAATGTAAGAGTTACTTTCTTCTACAGTTCTTTCTATATCTTGAGGGTAATGATTGCGACCGTTAATAATAATAATATCCTTCAAACGACCAGTGACAAATAATTCTCCATCTTCTAAAAAGCCTAAATCTCCAGTCCTTAAAAAAGGTTCATCTTCTCGATCCTTAAGATAAGCATTAAAAGTGTGCTTGGTTTCTGCTGATTGTTGCCAATAACCTTGAGCAATACTAGCACCAGATACCCAAATTTCTCCTACTTCTCCAGCTTGACACTGAATAAGAGTTTCTGGATGAACAATCACAATTTTTTGATCGGGTAAACTGCTACCACAGCTTACTAAAGTCCGATAATTTTCTTCGTTACTGTGGGCAGTCTCAATTCTATTTTTTTCTAAGGCTTTACCTTGAAGAGTTTTAGTAACTAATTGAGATGATTTCTTACCCCCAGAAATAATCAGAGTAGCCTCAGCCATACCATAGCAAGGATAGAAAGCTTCAGGGCGAAAACCATAGTCAGAAAAAATATCGGCAAATTTGGCTAAAGTATCATAATTAATTGGTTCAGCACCGTTAAAAGCTAAATCCCAACTACTTAAATCTAAATCTAGTTCTTGTTCTGGATTATATTTACGTACACACAAATCATAAGCAAAATTAGGACCACCGCTAGTAGTAGCTTTATGAAGAGAAATAGCTTTTAACCAACGCAAAGGATTTTGCAAAAACATTAGCGGAGACATAAGGACAACAGGAAAACCACCATAAAGGGGTTGCAGAATACCGCCAATTAAACCCATATCATGATAGGGCGGTAACCAAATTACTCCTCTACTTTGGGAATTGTGTTGAAAACAGTTATGAATTGCCTCTAAATTGTGGAGTAGATTGTTATGGGCAATTTTAACTCCTTTTGGTTTGGCTGTAGAACCAGAAGTGTATTGTAGAAATGCTAAAGTATCTTCTGACAGAGTTATTTCTTGATAATCTTCACTTAAATCTACAGGGATACTGTCTGTAGATAGCCAGCGTAAATGGGTTAATTCAGGAGCATGAGCTAGCTTACGCTCTAAACTTGTTAAAATAGTCTGATTTGTTAAGGCCAAAGTTGCTTGAGCATCATCAATGATACTTTTTAAGCGAGATAAAGAACGATTTGGTCGAGGAGGATAGGCGGGAATGGCAATAACCCCAGCGTAAAGACAACCGAAAAAAGCCTCTATATAATCTAAGCCAGGAGGATATAGCAGCAATACTCTTTCTTGAGGAGAACAAATAGATTGAAGGTATGCTGCGATCGCTTTTGCTCGTTGTTTTAATTCTCCATAAGTCAAACTGACTTTTTGGTTTTCTCCATCTACCAAGAAAGTATATAGGTTTTGCTTAGGTTGAGTCAAAGCCCGATGGCGCAAAATATCGACTAAGGTAGCTGTTTTGATCTTATTTTCTAAACCGCTCATTCAATTGTGATTTTTTCAACCAATTTACACCATATCTTACTAGTTGAAACTATAGATCGAAAAATTCTCATTAATTTTTGGTGACTTCAGACTCTTGTTTGCTCCATCAGAATCGGTTAGCTTAATACATAAAACTTAATAATTTTACAATGTTCAGACTTATAACTGATTTCGATGGCCCAATAATGGATGTTTCCGAGCGCTATTATTGTGTTTATCTCGATTGTCTCCAGCAGACTAGACTTCCCAGCAATCAAATTAAACAATTATCCAAAACTGAATTTTGGCAGTTGAAGCGAGGGAGAGTTCCTGAAGTTAAAATTGGTCTAATTTCTGGTTTAGACGAAGAGCAAGCGATTAAATTTGCCCAGAGACGCAGAAAAATTGTCCATAGCCTACCTTACTTAGAACACGATCGAGTAATTCCTGGGGTCTTAGCAACTTTAGAAAAAGTCCAAAAGCTAGGTATAGATTTGGTCGTGATGACTATGCGCAGAGAGCAAGAATTAGCCATAGCATTTGAACAGTACAATTTAGCTCGGTTTTTCAAGAGCGATCGCCGTTATTGTTTACCTAACGATTACAAAAAAAATACTGACATAGAAGATAAATTCGCTCTCATGGAAAAAGCTTTAATCGAATTACCTCCTGCTGCTGATGTTTGGATGATAGGAGACACAGAGGCTGATATTTTAGCAGCCAGAAACCACGGAGTCAAAGTTATTGGAGTTTTATCTGGTATTCGCGATCGTACTCAGATAGAACATTACCAACCCAATTTTATTGTCCATGACTTCTCTGAAGCCTTCGAGTTGGTAATGAAGACGATTTCTTCCCTTGGTATTGGCTAAAATGTCTTCTCCAAAAAGTAGTGGACTTAACTTAACGCAAAAAACAACTGGCTAACCAAAATAGGCAAAAAGTAATAGTACTAGCAAGTTTTTCTGCCCCCAAAACTACGCCACCTTGACTTATCATTAATTGGGCTAATCCAGACCCTAAACCTATACCCACAAATAGAGCAACTAGACTCATTAACAATGCTCTTCCAAAACGTCCCTCCTTACGGTTAAGAAAATAAATATTAGCCATAAACCCTAACGCCATAAGTAAAGGAAGGGGAGACTGGGCTGGTGTTTGAGCAAAAACAGCGATACTAGCTAAAACTAAAAATATTCCTGTAGGTAAAAGGATATCTGCTTGAGAGGGGTTATCGATAAATTGCTGTAGCCAATTAGCAGAATTTTGTGAGCTAACATTCGTTGTTAAATTTGATGGAGCTTCGGGAGCGCGTTCAGGAAAGCGAATTCTTTCTGGAACTTTAATTTTGCCCTCTTGTCGCAATCTTAAGCGATCCATAATAATAGTATCGTAAGCACTTTCTATGCTCTCTACTTTTTTGCTATCACTGCTATGTTGTTGAATTAGTCGCTTCTTCGCATCCTGTATTTCTTCAAAAGAAGCATTTTCACCAACACCAAGTTGCTCATAGGCATTTTGCTCGCTCATTATATTTTAACTCCTTTAATTTTTTCTCTTTTAATTGATTGTTTTCTAAAATATCGCCATAAATTTTTTTTAGTAAACTTCCCACCAGCCAAATGCTGGTCCAATAAATCTCACAGTAAGCCATCCTGCAATCATAATACCAATGCCAATCCAAGCCCCTTTGGTTGTCCATTCAACAAACTGTTCCCCTTGAGCTTTGGTAATAGGTAGCCAAGGAAAAATTGTTTGATCTTTACCGTATTTATCTCCCAGTGCTTCTTTCCTACGTTTTGCTTCACCCATAATATTATCAACTATAAATTAATTATGTTTCATGGCTCGATCATAGCGTTTTCTGGGACTAGAAGAACTAGTCAACAGTTACCATTCATTTGTCAATATTTTAGTTACCACAGCATCTGTCAATACCCAAACTATCTAAAATAAGATCGCTAACAGCATTGGCGACAGCAAACTCACTATAGAAACTACGACTAAAATCAAAGGCTTGCATTTCTGTCACGATAGCAATTACTAATGAACCCAGATCGTTTTCTCCTTCTAGACGCTGCCGTACAAAAATTTGAGCAGCCCTTTCCGCTATAGTTTCATTAATAATCTCTGGGATAAATTCTTGGTCTAGCCAGGTATGTAAAGACTGTTTAAGCCAATCTTTTTCCTTATCGGGGCTTTCTATCGGTGGTAAAACGATCGCAGGTATTGGTTGAGGTTGGTCTGACATTTGAGAATTATTTGTTATGTTTATTTTGATATTAAGAGATTAAATTGATTATTTATTGCTTGTACGAGCAAACAGCTTCTCTTACCTACTCTTGCTTAATATTGATAGCTAATAACTAACCATCTTATGGAGATAAATATTCCCGCAATTGTTAATGGTTATGCTCAAGGTTATTTTCTCATGGCAGATGATGATGGAGAAATCGGTTGGTATTCTAGTCGTCAAAGAACTTTAATTCCTTTAGACGATCGCTTTCGCTATCCTAAGTCTTTACGTCCTATTATTAATCAAGAACATTTTTCTGTAGCGATCGATCGGGATTTTGTAGCAGTTTGTCATGGTTGTGCCGATCGCGAAACTACCTGGATCTCTCCAAAATTGCAAGATATATACATAGCACTACACAAAGCTGGATTTGCACATAGTTTTGAAACTTGGCAGGGAGAAGAACTAGCAGGGGGAATTTTAGGCATTGCTATTAAGGGAGCTTTTATCGGTGAATCAATGTTTTATCGTATTCCTAATGGTTCTAAAGTAGCAATGGTTAAATTGGTTGAACATCTACGGCAGCGAAGATATGTCTTATTTGATGCTCAACTACAGAATCCTCATTTAGAGCGTTTTGGTTCTTTTGTCATCAAACCTAAAGAATATGAAGTTTTGTGGCATCAAGCGTTGTCTCGACAGTGTAATTTTTGTTCCTAGGGGTTTGGTGAAATAGTTGCGGTGGGCGGGTTTCCCGACATAAGCAAACTGTTGAACCCGAAGGGCCGTTCGCCCGTACTTTACAGGGTGGGCATTGCCCACCTTACAAGATTATTGTTTTAGGGACTACGCCTACGCGAACCACCCTTACATTAGTTATCAGTTTACAGGTTACAGATTAACCTTGGTGCAAACTAGAAATTAACTTCACAACTTAAATCTCCTGATTTTTGCGAGAAGCGGAGATTCTCCTGATAATCTACAGGACAATCAATTACGGCGGGTACATCTTGTGCTAAAGCTTCTTTAAGAGTGGGAATCAAATCAGCAGCCGATTCTACTCGATAGCCTTTTAAGCCCATACTTTCAGCAAATTTAACAAAATCTGGATTGCCAAAATCAACAAAAGAAGAATGACCAAATTGATTGATCTGCTTCCACTCAATCAAACCATAGCCATCATCATTGAAAATTAGGGTAACAAAAGGAGTTTTAGCCCGTAAAGCTGTTTCCAATTCCTGACAATTCATCATAAAGCCACCATCTCCAGTGACAGCCACAACTTTTTTATCAGGATGGACTAATTTGGCAGCGATCGCGCCTGGAATAGCAATCCCCATCGCTGCAAAGCCATTAGAGATAAGACAAGTATTAGGAGCATCACAATGATAGTGACGAGCCATCCACATTTTATGCGCTCCCACATCAGAAATCACAATATCTTCTTGCCCCATTACCTGACGCAAATCATAAATGATTTTTTGGGGTTTAATGGGAAATCCTTCATCGTGGGCGTACTGTTCGTAATCTTCTCGAATCTCTTGACGCAATTTGACTGCTGAAGGAGTTGATTTACCCTGACGATCCGTCCGCTTCATAATATCCATCAGAGAATCAGAAATATCTCCTACTACTTCTACAATTGGAATGTAGCTACTATCAATTTCGGCTGGATTAATACCAATATGAACAATCGGAGTTGTCCCCTGAGGATTCCATTTTTTGGGAGAATATTCAATTAAATCGTAGCCTACAGCAATCACTAAATCCGCACTATCAAAAGCGCAACTAATTAAGTCTCTCTGTTGTAAACCCAATGTCCAAATAGATAGGGGATGAGTATAGGGAATCGCGCCTTTACCCATAAAGGTATTGGCGACAGGAATATTAAGGTGAGTAACAAACTCGGTCAGAGCCTCACTGGCATGACTGCGAATAGTCCCATTACCAGCTAAAACAATTGGATTTTTTGCCTTGGAAATAGCAGCAGCAGCAGCATTAATACTTCGATAAGAAGCATAAATTTTTTCGCGATCGTCTCTTCGTAAAGAAGTTCCTCTTACTGGCATGGCAGCAATATTTTCTGGTAAATCTATATGTACTGCCCCTGGTTTTTCACTTTGAGCAACCTTAAAAGCTTTACGGATGATTTCCGGTGTATTATGAGGACGAACGATTTGTGTATTCCATTTAGTGACAGGGGCAAACATGGCCACCAAATCTAGATATTGATGTGATTCAATGTGCATTCGATCGGTACCTACTTGCCCTGTAATAGCAACCAAAGGCGCACCATCAAGGTTAGCATCAGCTACTCCAGTCATTAAATTAGTTGCCCCAGGACCAAGAGTCGAAAGACATACCCCTGCTTTACCCGTCAAACGACCATAAACATCCGCCATAAAAGCTGCACCTTGCTCATGGCGAGTAGTAATAAATTTGATTGATGAATTCCTCAGTGCTTCTAAAATATGCAGATTTTCTTCTCCTGGTAAACCAAAAAGATATTCTACACCTTCATTTTCTAAGCATTGAACTAGTAACTCAGCAGTGTTTAGCTCCCCCATAACGATTCACCCACTATGAAATGTATATCCCAATTAGCTCACAAAATAATTTATTTCTTGATTGAGCTTATAAAATCTAGCATAGACAAAATATGAGGTATTTTTTGGTAATATTTAGAGCAATCGATCATTCTTCTCTACAGAATCTTCATCAATGATTAGGATTACTACATTGTATCTGCAATATATTTGCGGGTTAAACCAGTAAAATACTTAGAGGAAAAATTTAGTTTAAGAAAAAAACATGAAGCAGCGTGGAGTAACAGTCTGGTTTACAGGTTTTAGTGGTGCAGGAAAAAGCACTATTGCTACAGCCCTTACTGAAGAATTAAAGTCTCAAGGTTGCGACCTTGAGGTTTTAGATGGAGATGAAATTAGAGAAAACTTAACTAAGGATTTAGGTTTCTCTAAAGAAGACCGAGATACTAATATTCGTCGTATTGGCTTTGTTGCCAAGCTGCTTACCCGTCATGGGGTGATAGTTTTAGTTCCTGTTATTTCTCCTTATCGTGCTATTCGGGAGGAAATGAGAAAAAACATTAGTGATTTTATCGAGGTATTTGTCAATGCACCGATAAGTGTATGTGAAGAGAGAGATGTTAAAGGATTGTATAAAAAAGTAAGAGCAGGACAAATTAAACAGTTTACAGGAATAGATGACCCCTATGAACCCCCTCTCAATCCTGAAGTTGAATGCCGTACCGATTTAGAGGAGTTACCAGAAAGTGTAGCCAAAATTATGGATAAGTTGAAAGAATTAGGTTACGTTGCCTAAATTCAAATCTAACGTATTGTTTACGAGGGAAAAATTCTCAGTGTCTCCTCCTAATTAATTTGATTATGGAGGAGAACTTATTCAATAGTTATATGTCAACATTAATTCTCGCTCGTTAATTAGTAAAAGCTTCGCTATTATTCACGGTTTTTCCCTGGTTTTTCCAAGTTAAAGGGGAAAGAATCCCTTGGTGAATCATTTTCTATCACTGGAGGTCTTAATCGCTCTTGCCACCTAGAAATTTGTGCTTGAGCTTGTTGATATGCCACTGTTCCAGAAGGTACTAATTTAGCGATCGCAATAGCCTCTTCTAGGGAATATTCAGATCTAGTTTGGGCAATACCTAAAATTTGGCTACTCCAACGATTAATATTCTGAATAACCTGAGTATAAGGATCGGTGGTAGATGAGATGCGTCTGGCTACTTTAATTGCTTGAGCTAATGATTCTGGAGTTCGGCGGTCGGCAAGAGTTTTAGCTTCCATTAAATACCGAATAGCTTGAATTTCTTGTCGCCAGCTATTAATTTTGGTTTGAGCTTCTCTATACAAAGCTCTTCCTGGTCTTATTTGCTGTGCTTGATCGATAGCTGCTGAATAATTATTATTAGTAGCTAACACAACTGCTCGATCGAGCAAAGGTCGATCTTCTACTACCTGAATCTTACTACGCCACTGACTAACGTACTCTTGAGCTTCTGAATAAAGAGGACTAGTACTAGAGATTAATTTTGCTTCAGCGATCGCTCGTTGCCAAGCAGAAATATTCCCGCCATAAGCGAATTCTCTGGCTCGATTGAGAATGGGTCGATCTTCAATGGTTTGGATTTGATTACGCCATCTTCTAATTTCTACCTGTGCGTCAGAGTAACGGGGGTGGAAAGAAGGAATGAGACTAGCTTCTGCGATCGCCTTCTTATAGCTACTTATTCCACCACCTTGAGCTAATTGTCGGGCTTTAGATAAATGTGCTACATCCTCAATTTCTAATTTCCAACGGCTGATTAATCTTTGCGCTCTTTCATATACAGGACTATTGACTGCTAATTTTTCGGCTTCAGCGATGGCATCTTCTAAACCCAAAACTGTATCTAAACTAGCACTAGAACCAGCACTAGCTAGAATTACCCAATCTTTAACTTGTTCTTCTAATCCCAAACTATCAGGAACACGAGTAGTAACTCGGAGTAATTTTCGCCATTCCTGTGTGTCTAATAACTCTTGAACAGTTCTTAATAATTGGTCTTTGGCTTCTGCTCTAAAGTCTTGGGTAGCTTGGTAAGCATAGCTATCTGGGTTAATTAGTTCGACTCTATCTAGGGCTGCTAAGAGATTATCTACTCCGCCCTGACGAAATTGACTATAAGCTTTATCCAGAGTAGTCCTTTCTTCTTGAGCGATATTAATTTTATCAATAATTTCTTGATATTTGGTTGTCGCCCAATATTCATTAGAACTATTAGTTAAACGCACTGCCCAAACAAAGGCTTCATTCCAATTAGCATCCCTTAGTTGGTCTTCTACCGTTGTATAATTCTTTTCTCCTTGAGACCAAATCTTTTGCCATTGCTCAATTTGTTCCTCTACTACTGTATGAGCTTGAACATGTTCGGGAATTTGCTGGGCAACAGCGATCGCTCCTTCTAAATTTCCTGACTGAAACTTCTCTTCTCCTATTGCTAAGATATCTCTTGCCCATTTTTCTACGTTGCGGTTAATTTCTCCTCTTAGGGGATGATCTTGGGGTAAAACTTCTACTAAAGCGATCGCCTGAAGCAAATCATTCACAGTTTTCTTTTCTGCTTGGGACTGGGCGCAGTATAAACGTATTGAAGCTGAAGCTATGGGCCAATATATACGGTTGCAGTTCTGCTGTTTTGGCAATTTGAGGAGTAGGGAAGTAGCTGTAAAACCAATTCCTCCAAAAATAAAGACTAAAAAAATACCCCAAAATTGCCAAGTTTGCCACCAGGAAACTCGACTTGAACGTTCTGTTTGCATCAGTTTAGATTAATTATTTTTTTGGCTTATGTTGAAAGATAAATATAAAAATTTAAGGTAATATATATTTTCTATTCTAATTATCTATCAGATCCCCGATTAGTATTCGGGGAATTTTAGCTATTTACTTAGACTGAAACAATTGTAGAGTATTAAACCGACTCAGTTTTCAGATCGGCAATTAATTGTGCCAATTCATCTTTGCTGGCTTGATAAATCTCCCCACAGAATTGACAGGTGGCTTCTGCTCCTTCATCTTTCTCAATCATATCTTGTAATTCTGCTTCTCCAAGCATTTTTAACGCGCCTAAAACACGATTAAAAGAACAACGACAATCAAAACGAACTATTTGACTTTCTGGTAGTATAGATAATCCTAAATCCCCCAATAGCTCTCCCATTATTTCGCTCAAAGTTTTGCCTTTTCTTAATAAAGGAGTAAATCCAGATAATTTACTGACGCGAGATTCTAACAGAGAGATCAGAGATTCATCGCGAGCAGCTTTAGGTAAAACTTGTAGCAATATTCCCCCAGATGCCGTTACTCCTTCTGCACCCACAAATACACCAACTAACAAAGCGGAGGGAGTCTGTTCTGAAGTTACCAAGTAGTTAGCCACATCATCTCCTACTTCTCCTGAAACTAGCTCAACTGTACTAGAGTAAGGGTAGCCATAACCTACATCTTTGACTACATATAGGTATCCTTCTTGACCAATAGCTTTCCCCACATCTAATTTACCTTGAGGATTAGGCGGTAATTCTACCTGAGGGTTTTCTACATAACCTCTAACAGTGCCATCTAAGCCAGCATCTATCAATAGTCCACCTAACGGACCATTCCCTTTAATCCGTAGGTTAACCCTTGAACCTTCTTTTTTCATATTAGAAGCGAGTAGTAAGCCAGAAGACATAGCCCGCCCTAAAGCAGCCGTAGCAACGTAAGAAAGTTTGTGTTTTTGTCTTGCTTCTTCTGTAAGGCGGGTAGTAATAACTCCTACTGCTCTGATACCGCTATCTGCTGCTGTTGCTCGAATTAGTTTATCTGCCATGAATTTCCTTATATTCGTACCTTTGACTGCTGGACAAAAAAAATCAAAAGCGAGGCGAGCGCGCTTTTACACTTTTAGTTATAGACAAAATTAGACTATAATCACCAAAGCCAAAATGGTCAAATCATTACAAATATGGCTTCAATTCTG
>JBFRWE010000061.1:0-10734 GCA_051439345.1 Xenococcaceae cyanobacterium | reverse complement strand
GTTTGAATAATGCCCGCAGGACGCAATTCAAAATGTTCTTGAACTAATCCTAATAGCTTTTCTTCAGCTACTTTACCAGTACCAAAAGTTTCCACAAAAATACTAACGGGACGAGCCACCCCAATAGCGTAGCTCACCTGGACTTCGCATTTATCAGCTAGACCTGCTGCCACAATATTTTTAGCTACATAGCGACAAGCATAAGAAGCACTGCGATCGACTTTAGTTGGATCTTTACCAGAAAAAGCACCGCCACCGTGACGGGAATAACCACCATAAGTATCAACAATAATTTTTCTTCCTGTTAAACCCGAATCTCCCTGGGGTCCACCAATCACGAATTTACCAGTAGGATTAACTAGAAAGCGAGTATCCCGATCTGGTTTAATGATTAGCTCGGCAAAAACTGGCTCAACTACTCTTTCCCAAATATCTGCTTTGATTTTTTTCTGTACAGCACTCTCTTCCGTAATCTGCTCAATGGTTTCTGTATGTTGAGTAGAAATGAGAATAGTGTCAATTCCTACGGGTTTGCCATCTTCATAAATAACAGAAACTTGAGTTTTTCCATCAGGACGTAAGTAAGATAATTCTCCTGTTTTTCTAACCGCAGCCAAACGGCGAGACATCCGATGAGCTAAACTAATGGGCATTGGCATTAGTTCTGGTGTTTCATTACAAGCATAACCAAACATTAACCCTTGGTCGCCAGCACCAATTCGATCGAGTTCGTCATCACTTAACTTTTCTCTTTGCTCTCTAGCTGTAGTTACCCCCTGAGCAATATCAGGAGATTGTTCATCTAGAGCGACCAAAACAGAACAGCTATTAGCCGAAAACCCATTATCAGCATTGATATAGCCTATTTCAGCTATTTTCTTTCTAGCTAAGTCAACGTAATTAACTTGAGCTTGAGAGGTAATTTCTCCAGTAATGAGAACTAAACCTGTATTTACTATTACTTCTGCTGCCACACGACTACGATCGTCTTGTGAGAGCAAAGCATCTAGAATTGTATCGGAGATTTGATCGCAGATTTTATCTGGATGCCCCTCAGTCACTGATTCCGAGGTAAATAAATAACGGTGAGACAATTTTATTTTTCCTATCTTACTACAAGTAATACAGAAGACATCGACTAGTTTTATATATTAGCAGTTAATTTATTTTATGGTAATAGCTAGTTAGTTTATGCAACAATTTTTATTTCTGCTAAAGACGCGATCGCGACATCTGCTTTTCTTAAATGGTAAGCAGAGGAATTCCCCCAACATACACCAATTGTTCCTGCTGCACCTGCTCCTTGAGCCATTTCAATATCTCCTAAAGAATCTCCTACCATGATTGTCTGGGCTGGTTTAACTGCTAACCGATGGCAAGCTTGAATAAATAGTTGAGGCTCGGGTTTATTTAATCCTTGTTCTACGCCCATAGCTAATTGAATATATTCTGATAGCTGATGAGATGCCACAAATTTTTCTACGTTGATAGTGGAGTCGGCAGACAAAATTCCCAGTTTTAAATTAGCTGCTGACAATAATTTTAACGTTTCTAAACTACCAGCAAATAAAGAGGAAGAGCCATTTTTGCTCACGTATCTGTTAGCTTCGTTAAAAGCCTTACTTGCTATATGTTTGGCCTCAAACCAACTACGTCCTGTCTCAGCAATATAAGCTGCTGCTGCGATTTCGTTGTCTAAGCGACTACCCACTGCCATCAATCCAGTAGGATCGAGAATATTATCGGTAATACCAAATGCCATCAGTAAAGGTTCTCCAATACCAGGTATTTGAGCATCAATGAGTCTGGCTCTTTTAATTGCTAATTCTCGGAGAAAAGTTTGCGAGTCTTCTAAAGTACCATCTTTATCAAAGATAATAGCTTGGATATTGTCAAATTTTACATCCTTACTAGTAATTGTTACCAAAACATCCTCCTTTCTTGTGTAGGAATTTTAAATTTCACAAAAAAAAGAGGGGTCTTAAACCCCACCTAATTAACTCTAATTCGGAACTAATTTAAGTAAGTTACCAGACTGTTTTAAAAACTCCTAACTACTAACTCCGAACTTAAATTTATTCTTCTACGGCTACTACTATTTGCTCTTCTAGCTCATCAGCAGATTCTGCTATAGGCTCATCAATGGCTGATACTTCTTCACTTGTTTCTTCTTCGAGAGTTATTCCTTGCATTTCAGCTAGTAGTTTTTGGCGGTATTTTTCTGCCATTTCTTCAGCTTTTTCAAAAACTAATTCTCTATTTTTAAGCATATCCCCTGGTTCTGGTTCTAGTTGCTTGGTAGATAGCGAAATACGTCCTCTTTCCGCATCTAGATCGATAATCATTACTTTCAGTTCATCATTGACATTAAAGACGCTGTGAGGAGTGTCAATATGGTCGTGAGAAATTTCTGAAATGTGCAGAAGACCACTAACTCCACCAATATCAATAAATGCACCATAAGGCTTAATACCACGTACTGAGCCTTTAACTACTTGACCAACTTCTAAACCATTCATCTTACGCTCTACTAAAGCACGACGATGGCTGAGAACTAAACGATTGCGCTCTTCATCGACTTCGAGGAACTTGAGAGGTAAATCTTCACCAACTAAATCTTCTTTAGCTTCCCGCGCGCTGATATGAGAGCCAGGAATAAACCCACGCAATCCTTCTATTCTGACTAATGCTCCACCACGGTTAGTAGCAAAAACATTGGAGCGTACTGTCGCATCTTCTCCTTGAAGCTGTCTGACTCTTTCCCAAGCACGCATATACTCTATACGACGAATGGACAGAGTAAGCTGTCCATCTTCATTTTCGTCAGTTAGAATAAAAAATTCTCTAGTTTCGTTTGCCTGTAGAACTTCTTCTGGTTGATCGACTCGGTTAATCGACATTTCCTGAATAGGAATATAGGCAGCTGTTTTTGCACCAATGTCAATCAGAGCCCCCCTTGGTTCCATACTAAATACAGTTCCAGCAACAATATCGCCAGGACTAAAATGATAGTCGTATTTGTCGAGAAGGGCGGCAAAGTCTTCGTGGGTAAAGCCAATATCTTTAGTACCGTTTTCTTTCTGATTGAGCATGTGTGTACAAATTCCTACTTGTGTTTTTGCGTTCTCCTTGGTTAGTGTGCCTCCTGTTAATGTAAACTAGACGTGGTGACACGTAGCTTACACCTACAAATGCGTTCCCTGAACCTTATATAGTCTATTAAATCTTAATAGATATCAAGTTGATTTCGCGCTTAAGCATGGCAGTTAGCCTAGTCAAGAGCTTTTCGCCTGCTTGTTTGATCGCCTTTTAGAGTTGGTGGGAGCAAAGGTATGAAACCAAAACCGGAGTCAATGCTATGGGTGTTTCTATTACTCAAAATGGTTTTGTGAGCAAATACCGCACTATGAGGAACAGAATTGACCCGAACAAAGCCATGCTCCCGCAAGAGACTTAATTGGAACACAGATATATCATTGTACCTTAAAAATAAAATTTTGTATTATTTTTTTGCTATTTATTTCCTTATTTTGAAGGGGCTAAACATCTTATACAGGAAGAGTAGGAGATTCTGATTTGTTGGACTCTTCCCAATTTATGCTTGAGTCACTCCTCTCTTCATTTTGCAGGTGATTTAAAGTTTCTACAAAATCTTTAATCCCCTGAAATTTCCGATATACTGAAGCGAAACGAATATAGGCTACTTCGTTTTCTTGCCTTAAGTACTTAAGAACTAATTCTCCAATTTCATTACTAGTAAATTCTCGTTCAAAGTTTTGCTGTAATTGAACTTCAATTTCATCTACTAATGATTCTATTCTTTGGTAAGAGATGCCTGTTTTTTCGCAAGCGCGGATTATCCCTCTCACTAGCTTAGATCGATCGAAAGACTCTCTATTTCCGTCTCTTTTGATCACGGTAATTGGTACAAATTCTATCCGTTCGTAAGTTGTAAAACGATGTTTACAATTTAAGCACTCTCGCCGACGACGGATACTTTGTCTTCTTTCTGTAGAGCGAGATTCAAGAACTCTACTCTCGGTATTTTGGCAATAGGGACATTGCATGATGTTAATGCAAATTAATTAATAGTAAGCTGATCGGGTAAATTATCAACACTCCTCAGTTTTCATTATCTAAAAAAGATAATTCTGAACCGCTTCCTCTATTCTAGTGTCTCATTTAAATGAATTTAGAGATAGAAGAATGGCTCAGAATTTCTTAAAAGTTAAAGAATATTTACTTTTAAACTATTTATTTTTCGATGCGGGGTGGTTCTCTAAACGCGATCGCGAAGAAGAGTACGGCTAATGCCATAGTTAAGAATAGTATGTAAGCAACGCTTTCCATTTTTTAATTTTTCCTAATGCCTTAGTTTGTATTTTAGCAAAAAATAAGTGAGAACTATGATAGAAACTTACTTTTCTTTAAGTAAAATTTAAGCTTTCACTTTATCGAGCTTGAAGGAGAAGAGTTTTTAATTCTTCTCCTTCAGTGAGAGAACTAACCTCTCCTAAAAACAATCAATCTAGATAGCTCCTGACTCACGACGAGTACTCTTGTCACCCACTTTCGCATAGAAGCCCCATTCTACTTGTTCTTCTTCTAAATCTGGATCGACACCAGCAAATACATCTCGGTACAAAGTACGAGAACCATGCCAAATATGACCAAAGAAGAATAGCAAAGCAAAACAAGCGTGTCCGAAAGTAAACCAACCTCTTGGACTAGTGCGGAATACACCGTCAGAGTTTAGTGTTTCAGTATCAAAATCAAAAGTTTCGCCTAGTTGAGCTTTACGCGCATACCTTTTAATGAGGCGAGGATCGTCAAAAGTTTGTCCATCTAATGCCCCACCATAGAAGGTAACGCTTACGCCTGCTTGTTCAACACTCAAGTTGGATTCTGCACGACGGAAAGGAATATCAGCCCGCACAATTCCATCAGCATCAGTTAAGATGACCGGGAATGTTTCAAAGAAATTGGGCATACGACGAACACTTAGTACTCGCCCTTCACTGTCAGTGAAAGTAGCATGACCTAACCACTCTTGGGCAATTCCATCACCACTGTCCATTGCTCCTGTACGGAATAATCCACCTTTAGCGGGACTATTACCTACATAATCGTAGAAAGCGAGTTTTTCAGGAATTTTAGACCAAGCTTCTGAAGGAGTCTCTCCATTAGCAATAGCGGTTTCTACACGTCGTTGAATTTCTGTTTGGTAGTAACCTTGATCCCACTGATAGCGAGTAGGGCCAAATAACTCAACGGGAGTTGTGGCATTGCCATACCACATTGTTCCTGCAACTACAAAAGCAGCAAAGAATACGGCTGCAATACTACTAGATAGTACGGTTTCAATATTACCCATCCTGAGAGCTTTATAAAGCCTTTCTGGAGGACGAACACTGAGGTGGAATAATCCCGCAATAATACCTACAACTCCAGCAGCAATGTGGTGAGCAACCACACCCCCTGGGTTAAAGGGGTTAAATCCAGCCGGTCCCCATTCTGGTGCTACTGGTTGAATGTGTCCTGTCAAACCATAAGCATCTGACACCCACATACCAGGTCCCCAGACACCAGTTAGGTGAAAAGCACCAAAACCGAAGCAGAGAAGACCAGATAAAAATAAATGAATCCCAAACATTTTGGGTAAGTCTAAAGCAGGTTGTCCAGTACGAGGGTCTTGGAATAGCTCTAAATCCCAATAAACCCAGTGCCATACTGCTGCTAGGAATAGCAGACCAGATAAGACGATGTGAGCAGCTGCTACGCCTTCAAAAGACCAGAAACCTGGATCTACATTAGTTGCTCCTGTAACGTCCCAACCTCCCCAAGAACCAGTCACACCTAATCGTGCCATAAAAGGTAATACGAACATACCTTGTCGCCACATTGGGTTAAGAACTGGATCGCTGGGATCGAAAATAGCTAGCTCATACAGAGCCATTGAACCTGCCCATCCTGCTACTAGAGCAGTATGCATCAGGTGTACGGAAATTAGACGACCTGGATCATTCAGGACGACTGTATGGACTCGATACCATGGTAGCCCCATTAACTACGCTCCTCCTGTTGAGATTAAGTTGTATAGTTTGACCTTTGTTTGTTAATCTGAGTTGATTTATGTGCCAATCTCTCTCCTAGTCAAAAAAATTTTGACATAACTTAAGGTAAAGAAATTAGATTTATCAAGGATGCCTTGAAAATGTCTGTTTATTTAAAGAAGTGTAACTATTGTTAGAACCTATTGCAAGAGGTATTAACTTGTAGTCAAATTTTTTCACTTTGTATTATGAGCCTCCCCGCGCTCCTCTTTTTTAAGGTGGTGTACCGCTGACAGCAAGCTACAAAGTATTTGGGTTCGAGCTAATAATAAAGAAAAATCAACAAATAACTAAACGTAACTTCAATTATGTTTTTGGGAATTATACAGTCATGGATTACCAGAATTTTTGGCTCTGTACTGTTTAAAATTAAATTTAGAGATGGGACTTTTTTCTGAGCAACCTGATTTACAACCTAGTAAACCAATCAAACTTGTGCCAGTATTGGAAGGAGGGGGAACGCGTTTATCTGCCCATATAGGTATTCTCAAAGCATTAAAACAACTTAATATTCATTTTGATCGCCTCGTTGGTGTTTCTGGTGGAAGTATTATCAGTGCCTTATACGCTTCAGGGTTCAGCCTTGAGGAAATAGAAAGTATCATTATTAATACTAACTTCAATAAATATTTAAGTTTTTCCTTGATAAGATTGATTCGCAAAGGGGGATTTTGTTCGGGTGATGGCTTTGAAAAATGGATGGATGACCAACTCAAAGGAATCACTTTCAGAGATTTAAAAACAGAATTACATATTGTCGCTACAGATATTAAAAGAGGTAGTTCAGTAATTTTTGATCGCTATACTACACCAGATATCCCAGTATCTCTGGCGGTACGCTTTTCCATGTCTATCCCCTTAATGTTTACTTTTAAACCTTTTGGCGACTATTTAATGACTGACGGGTGTGTATTGTCTGAAGAATCTCTCCATAGAGATTGGAGTGAAAACAATACTCCAGTACTTTGTTTTCGTTTGAGAGGGGAGTATAATAACGAAGATATTAAAATCAATCGGTTTTTTCCGATAAAAAGTTATGCTAATTTACTAATGCGCACATTCATAACGGCAATGTCGCGAGAATACATTAATGAAAAATTCTGGCATAAAACTGTTATTGTCGATACGGGAAAAAGTTCGCCAGTTGATTTCTCTATTTCTAGAGAACAAAAACTAGAGTTAGTGAAGCGCGGATATGAAACTACTTTGGAAGTAGTGCCTTGGAAGATTCTCAAGTCAGTTTCTCCCCCGTAACAATAGCGTAAAACGAATAAGTAGAGACGAATAATACCAGTTCTCGTAAATAACTAGAGACTTCGGTGATGGTAGGTGTTAGGTGTTAGATGTTAGGGTGTAGGGAGGATAGTAGTTTTGAGCTTTTTACTTGCTTTCAATTAGTTTTTTATCTCTCCGATTACTTTTGAGAAGTGGTATAATTACTTGCCTCTACTTTTTGGAGACAATTTCTGATTGATTAAGAATATCTAGTACTTCTTCAGCACTGATTAATCGCTTGAGTACAACTTGACCAATATTGGAATTGTTCTGAGCGTCATTGGGTGTAACTTCCACCATCAATACGGCATCTTCTACTTGGTAAAGCCAAAGTATCTCTCCTTGCTGTGAGATACCACAATTAAGACGCTCTATTTCTGGTTTGCGTCTCCAGGTAGTCTCATCCCACATACCACCAAATTCCCAAATTCGCTTGTAACTCCAGCCATCAGCTAAAAAAAAGTATTTCACTGTAGTTATTTAAGCAAAAAACAATTAATTTCCACACTTAGTTTACCAGTTCCACATTACAGGATTGTTATCTAGATGATTTGTGACTTGTTTGCCAATTCGATCGATCTCCTGTAACTCTTCCGAGGAAAGATTTACTGATGCTGCTTTGGCATTGTCTGAAGCTTGTTCCGCATTTCTGGCTCCTGCAATCGCATTTGTCTGAGGTTGAGCTATTAACCAAGCTAGGGAAAGTTGAGCCAGTGTACAATTATGACTCTTGGCAATAGGACGAAGTTGTTTTAAGGCTTTTTGTACCCTTTGATAGTTTTCTGGCTGGAAAAGTTTATTTTTAGCCCGATGATCTCCTTCAGCAAACTGATGATCTGAGCCGAATTTACCTGTAAGTAATCCTTGAGCAAGAGAAGAGTAAGCCAGAATAGAAATATTATTGGCTACACAATAAGGCATAGCATCGGTTTCTACTTGTCGCCAAAAGAGAGAATAGGGAGGCTGGAGACTATCAATACGCCCATATTGGGCTGCTTCTTCTAACTGAGTACGAGAAAAATTAGAAACGCCGATCGCCCTAATTTTACCTTGTTCTTTAAGTTTATTGAGAGCATTCATAGTTTCTTCTATGGGAACAACTTCGCTGTTGAAAGAACCAGAAGGCCAATGAATTTGGTATAGATCGATATAGTCAGTTTTGAGATTGGTTAACGAGCGATCGCAAGCTTCGATCACTCGATCGTATTTGAGATGATTAGCAAAAACTTTGGAAGCATAAACTACCTTATCTCTTACATCCTCTAGAGCTTTAGCTACTATTTGTTCTGAATGTCCTTCTCCATAGATTTCCGCCGTATCTATCGTAGTAATTCCTGCTTCATAGGCAGCACGAATGGCTTTAATACTTTCTTCATCTTCAATTCCTACCCACATCCTTTTCCCGGCTTGCCAAGTACCCATCAGAATAGGAGTAATTTGAATATCTGATTCGCCTAGTGATCGTGTTTCCATAATTGATTAATTTCTAGCTCAACTCTATCGGTAATTTTACCAAGCTAGAATGAAATACTTGAATGCTTGATGGTTAGTAGTTAGTATGTAGAGGACGTTTCAGGAAACGTCCGTACGGGAGTGTCAATGCGCTCCGCGCAGGGAGTAGGGGTTAGGGAATAGGGAGTAGGAAACTCCTACCGCCCCGAAGGAGCTTGAGATGTTGATTGATAAAGATTCACAGCGAAGCATTCTCTCTTTAATTGTTTGTCTGATTTTCGCCCTGGAAGGGCGAGGCTTGAAACCTATCTTCGGGGCTAATTTTGACCGACTCCCGACTCCCTATTCCCCCGCCCCGAAGGGGCTTGGTCAATATTAACTTCCTCCAGAAGAACCAACTTGAATACCACCACTAGAAAGCCTTGTTACCCAAAAATCCAAATTGGGGTCGTTAATCGCCTCTTTTACCTTGCGTTTACTCTGAAAAGCTTTTTCTTCTGACTCACACAGAGCAAAAACAGTAGGACCAGAACCAGACATCATTGTACCTAATATGTCTGTTTGGGCAAAAGCTGATCGCAGTTGGGCTACTTGAGGGTATTCTGGTAAAACGACTTTTTCTAAATCGTTGTATAGTAGTTTCCCAATTTCTTTAGTTTGTTTATGGATAATCGCACTGACTAAAGGACCAGAATGAAGTTTAGCTGTGCGGGATTTGATGTCTTTTTCCTCAGAGATATAAGTACTGCTATACTGCTGACGATAGGTTTGATAAGCCCAAGCAGTAGAAACGCTTAGGTTACTATATTTAGCTAAAACTAACCACAGATTATCTAAATCATTAAGCGGGTCTAATTTTTCTCCTCTTCCTGTAGCGATCGCTGTTCCTCCAGAGACACAAAAAGGGATATCTGAGCCTAATTGGGCAGCCAAGCCTTGTAATTCGGGCTGAGTTAAGCCTAGCTCCCACATCATATTAATTCCCACTAATACGGCTGCTGCATTAGTAGAACCACCTGCTAATCCTGCTGCTACAGGAATATTTTTTTTGATAACAATATCTACTCCCCCAAAATTATGATAAACATCGGGAAATGCTGCACACATCAATTGGGCAGCGCGATAAGCAAGGTTGGTTGCGTCTAAAGGAACTTGTGGATGGTTAGAGTGAATATTAATCTTGTGAGTGCTGTTAGCTTGAATATCAATTTGATCCGCTAATTCAATACTTTGCAAAATCATGACTAACTCATGAAATCCGTCAGGGCGATCGCCAATAATTTCTAAATGCAGATTAATTTTAGCAGGAGCTATTAAAGAGTAGGAGTGCATGATTAGCAGACTATCTGTAGGCAGGAACAATCATACCAAAAATCTTACAAAGGAAAGTTAGTCTATTACTCTATATAATCTGTAAAACAATGGAAGGGAAAAAAGCTAAAAGCTAAGAGCTTACTGCGAGACGGTTTTAAAGAATCTGTTCAATCATTCTCTTAGCTTGAGAACCATAGCCACCGCCGAAAAGATTGAAATGATTGAGAATATGATAGAGATTGTAGATAGTTTTACGTTTTCGGTATCCTGAGTCTAATTGCCAAGCTCGATCGTAACCATGATAGAAAGATGCGGGGAAACTCCCAAAAAGTTCAGTCATAGCCAGATCCACTTCTCGATCGCCATAATAGGTTGCAGGATCAAAAATTGTCGGTTCACCAGTTTTAGTAACCGCAGCATTACCAGACCAAAGATCGCCATGAACTAGAGAAGCTTCAGGAGTTCTATTAGCTAATTGTTCTCTAACTGCTTCTACTACTTTATTAGTATCAGGGAAGCTACCACCCCGACGCTTAGCCAATTTTAACTGATAACCAATGCGTTGTTCGGCAAAAAAGTC
>JBFRWE010000060.1:0-4322 GCA_051439345.1 Xenococcaceae cyanobacterium | reverse complement strand
AAGGCTGGGCAGATTTGAGAAGGTTTTTTGTAGCCCCTCTTTTTCTGAGAGCAATCTCATTCCCGCCTGAATTGTTGTGCGGGATAGCCCAGTTGCCCTTGCCACTTGGCTCACACCACCCCATCCCAGGCTTCGAGCTTCGATTGCTGCCCAAATACGACGTGTTTTCTCATTTAAATAGGGCTTTAAGGAATCATACTTTTCTCGAATACTTTTGACTACTTGCTCATCAGACATATAACACTCTTAATTCTTTTACATTCTGATGATCTAACTCTGAAGCCAATTGTTCAAGTTATTTTTACATTACTCCTAAGTAGTCAACTCGCGCGTTCCTTAGCGGAGGAAACCTCCGCAGGGTCGCTCGTCAATATCTTCAGCATCTTCAAAGATTGGTGCGTTCATGACGATAGCTATTTTTCTTTGACCTTTTAGTTGAGATATTTCAGCGGATAGTATTGATACCCACACAGTTCTGGGTTTTTCACCTGGTATTTGAATCTCCTTAAATTCTTCTGATGATATCCATTGAGCATATTCATCTATTCTTATTTCTTCTAATTTTCCCGACTTATCTTTAATTAAAATATTGTGATTTTTCGCTATTCCTCCTATGTACTTTAAGTTCTTTTCTTCTAATTTCTTCAAAAAAGATGTGTTGTTACCATAACTTGAATCTATTAAAACTATTCCTGGTCGATATCCTCGATTCAAACTTTTGTCAATTAACCCTAGAGCTAGGGTAGGTTTTTTCTTGAATTCTGGGTCTGACTTTCCCTCTAGTAATGAATCTGCATGTTGATATAATTCAAGATCTAAAGGTAGGCTTTTTTTTCCATCATATAGATGAGTTGTTACTACTACATTCCCATTATCTGTTTTGTGAGGTAGTGCGTTGGGCGGGTTCCCCGACAGTCACGCAACTACCGAACCCGAAGGGCCAATTTCCCCGATATACTGGCGACCTACTCCTGCGGTAAAATTACCACTTCTTGCTCCGTCTTTACGCGCTCGGAGACCTCAGCCTAATCGCGGTGCGCTTTTCCTATAGAATATGTAATTTACTTGGAACTTCTAGAATAAATACTCAATAATTGATGCTGCCAAATCTCTTACCCTCAAACAGATTGCAAACCAGTACGATGTAGAACAGTCTACTATATACTCTATCAAATCTGGTAGAAACTGGGGCTACATTTAATTCAGTCAGAAATCTGGGCAAAACCTGGGCAGCGAACAATAGTCAACAATTACCCTAGATGAGTTCACTAAACCCAATCAATTGATATAGCTTGGCTTCGGGTTTTACCTTTGACCGCGAACATCCTGCTCCCAAAGCAGGCCCGCTACCAAGCCGCGCTACATCCCGTAGACCTTTTGATGGCTAATCCCTTATTAACTTTCAGTATTTTAAGGATTTATCCATACTCAGCTAGGATAACACAATTTCTCCCATTTAAAAAAGCTGTTAATTGTTTATTTTTGGAGAGCAAAAGAGTGGCAAGAGACACACTCGTTAATTTTAATCAAAAAAGTTGGTGACTAAAAAAGCCACCAAATCAAAAAATGTCACCATAAAGTTTAGACTAAACCAACTTCCTGAGCAGAACGGCGTAACATTGATGCTACTCCATTGTTAGTCGCTTTCCCTTAGTGAAGATGAACGTTTTCTTTTTTATATTTGTTATTGTATTGAGCTCAAGCTCAGACTAAGCTGACTTTTTTGTGATAGGACGTAACCATAGATACCCTTTGATTGTCGGCTAATTCTTGCTTTAAGAAAGGGCTAGACCACGATAGGTCATGTTTATGTGAATAGGTTGATGGAGAAGAAGAGTTTGTTTGTAGTGATGTAATCGCCAATCTAGTCCGCGATATTTACCTCCAACTTTTTCTTCAGATACTTCAACTACTTGTGGATTGTATTCGTAACTGATACCACGATATTTAAGTCTCATGATTTTCGCCTCCAATAGTGTATTGCGATTATGAGGCGCGTTCCTTCGGGAGTTTCCCTACTTCCGTCTCTTAATGGAGATGAACGTTTTCTTTTCTGTATTTATTGTTACTTTTTTTGAAAAAAAAGTCAAGAGTTATGAGGATAAATAGGTATTTAAATCTGGAACATCAACCCAGCCTTTAAATTCATTAGATTGATGAGTTAAATCCATTAATAACTGAGAATAAACTCCTTCCTGTAAAGAGGGAATAAAAGATTTTCTAGCATCAATAGCTTCGACAAAGCGATCGATCACGCGGATAAAGGGGGCTAATCTACCATCAGTAAATACTTGAGGAAAAGCTAGACGTTTGGGGATATCTATTTCAGTTAAGGATTTGCCTGCGGGGGCTGCTAATAACTTAAAACCATGAACATAGTCTTTGAGATTATCACTACCAAGAACTAATGTACCTTCATCTCCATAAATTTCTAGCCAATGTCCTCTACCAGCATAGGTAACAGAACTAATAGATAATTGACAGGGTGTACCATCAGCCAGTTCTAGCATGATTAAACAAGTATCATCAGCATCCACTGGTTTTAGTGTGCCTCCCGCTTGAGGATCCCGACGTTGAGGAATAGCACAACTAAGATAACCGCATAATCTTTTTACCGAGCCAAATAGCCAACTGATATAGTCGAAAGCATGAGAACCAACTGCACCTAAAGCACCGCCTCCCATATCTTTACGAGCATACCAGTTCCAAGGTCTTTCTGGATTAGCCCGACTAGTAACAATCCAATCTATTTTAATTAATCTTTTTTTCCCGACATATCCTTGTTGTAAGTATTCTGCTAATAGTTGCCAAGCAGGTACAAAACGAAATTCAAAATCAGCGATCGCTACTAAATTTTGTTCGTTAGCTAGATGATATAGTTCCTTAACTTGCTCAGCATTCATTGCCATTGGTTTTTCTAGTAATAAATGTTTTCCTGCTTCTATTACTTCTTTGGCCATTTCGTAGTGCAAAAATGGTGGTGTAGAGATACTGACTGCATCTACTTTAGGGTTAGCCAGAATTTTATCCAACTTATTATAAGCATAAAGAATATTATTAGAGTCCGCGATCGCTTTAGCTTTACCTAAATCAGGATTGTATACAGCTACTACTTCTGTACGGGAATGATGTTGGAAACCTGGAATATGTATTTTTTGTCCAAAACCTGTACCAACTACAGCTACACCAATGGGAGAAGAAGTCATAGTAATTTTGTCTAATGTTGCTATTTTAATTTACAGGATTTGTCACTGGTATAACTAGTAATGCAGAGACGCAAGAATCTCAGGGTAAGAGCGTCTCAAACCCTATTGACAAAAGGATTGTAGGACTGTCATCATATATTTATTATTCATAGATGCCCGTCTGCTTTTTTGTCGGAGCGATCAGCGAAGCTGGCACTGCGTGATCGCTTGAGAGTCTTTTCTAGATTCAAGGCATTAAGTGCCATACGTCTAAGGAGAGCGAAATTGCGAGGTGCGTGACAAGAGCGAATTCGGGATTTATCCTCATTAAAAGTTACGTCTAAAGTCCAATGGACTTGGTTTTCAATCCCCCAATGGGTTCGGATTGCATTTCCAAGAACATGGGCATCTGCTGGCAGAGACGATAGATAAAAGTGGACTTCGTGAGTAACTTTATTCCACAAATGGCTGGTTCTTTCAACCATCACAATACTTTGAAGCCCTAACCATTGTTCTTGTTTGTAGAGACCACCAAACTCGGACAAAGGAACAGCCCAAACAAGGCGTTTTTCCCGTCGATGATGCCCTTTTTCTACTCTTCGATCGTGAGAGACTGTAATGCCTTCAAAATTCTTGGCGTACGCTGCATCAAACCAGTTTTGTACTTGAGAGTGAAGCGTGGGATGATTGCTTTTAAGTGTCAGGACATAGTCAGCTTTTTTATCACGAATTAAACGAACTATCTCCGTCTGAGTTCCCATGGCATCAATAGTAATAATGGCACCCTGAATATCGATTAATTCTAATAGAGCAGGAATGGCAGTTATTTCATTTGAATGATCTTCAACTTTAATCTGTCCTAAAGTTAAATTTTGCTCTGCCACCCAGGCTGTGACTAAATGTAAAGCTTTAATACCTTGCTCACGGTCATAAGAACCCCTCAAACACTTGCCATCTATTGGCACAATTTTTTGCTCTAATGAAGGGATTAATTGTTGCACCCATTTAGTTAAACATTCTGAGAGAGCTATGGGATTAATCCTCTCAAATAACCGCCCGTTTGGTATCATCGCTCGGTATTCCGTGAGGTAATTCTAAAAATTGCTGCAACCACTCTTCCTTGGCTATACCATAATT
>JBFRWE010000059.1:0-2785 GCA_051439345.1 Xenococcaceae cyanobacterium | reverse complement strand
ATCAGAGCTTAACAATCTGGCGCGAGAAATCGCTTTGCAAACGGCACAAAAATTTCTTGACTGCATCCCACCAGAAATGAAAGAAGTGCTATCAGATGAACAGCTAAAGTTTCAGCAAAATGAATTAGTCGCTAGCCTGGCTCATACTTTGAGAAGTCAGTTATCTTGGGCTTTAAATCAGGCTTGGTTGGATGCTAAAAATAATAATCAAAGAATCTAGAGCCAAGAATTTTTAGAACTATTTGAAAATATTATTAATTTATTTTTTTTAATTAATTATAATCAGTAGTCACAAGATTTTTCAGATTTTATTGTGACTAAGAATGAATAATCTGTTATATTTTGTAGTCACAAGATTTTTAAGAGTTTTTGTGACTACGAATTATTATGTAGAGATTGAAAGCAAAAATAAGCAAACCTAAAATAAATTCACCCCAAAGTTCAAAGCAGGGTTATTCTCCCAACGATCGCCTACATGAGCGTAGATAGCTGTAGTTCTGGGGTCGGCATGACCGAGTAAATCCTGTACCTGCCTCAAATCCGAACCAGTCCTCAAAGCCAGTGTACCAGCAGTATGACGCAAACTATGTGCGGAGAGAGTTCGACCCTCTGTATGCTTGAGGTTACAAGTAGTAAGATATTTATCGACAATCTTTTGGATAGTACGACGGGAGAGGCGATGACCGTAGCAGTTACTGGCTACAGAGATCAAGAGGGGAGTATCGGCCATCAATAATTCCTTACCTGTATCTCTTCTAGCATTAATGTAAAGCTCTAACACTTTGACCAGATCGGTAATTAAGGGGACTATTCGTTTTGAACGCTTACCTTTAACCCTCAAGCCAACATTGCTACCCCGTCGGATGATATCCTTAAAACTGAGGCGATGCATTTCTACTGTGCGACAACCTTGCAGCACCATAGTAGCGAGTAAAAAGCGATCGCGCAAAGATGCAACAGACAAATCGGTAGAAACAGCATCTAAGAAAAAGGGGACTTCAGATTGTTCGAGATAGGTAATGCGTTCGGCAGGGTCGCGACATTCTTTGGGGGGACTAACCCCAAGAGCGGGATTGAAGGGGATGAGTCCTTTTTCTACTGCTGCGGAGTACAATCTTCTAACGACAATTAATTTAAAGGCAATAGTAGCGGGCTGATATTTTTGTTCGATTAACCATCGACGGTATTGCTTGATCTCCTCGCGAGTAGCTTTAATAGGAGTAATTCCGAACTGTTCGCACCACTCAAAATACTTTTTCGTCTGACAGGCATAATTTTTAAGCGTATCGTCGCTCGCTGCCCCTGCTGCCACATCCACATTGAGAAATTGAGCGAAGCTATCTAAAAATTCGGTAGTACTCAGAGCAGAATCGGAACTGGCTAACATTTTTGAGCTGACAGGATGAGTCTTAGGGGGCATATAAGAGTAATTATACGCCCCGATGGTCAAAAAAAAAGCAATTCTCCCTAAGACAGATTTAGGGAATTATCCCCGAAAGGAGCGTAGATAGTCCTCTCTATGCAGCATTTGATTCAGAACTCGCAGCAGGTTCTTTCTTCTTCCTTTCAAAGACCTGAATCCCCGCACCTTCTACTTCAATTATTCCATCATCCGAAATACTCTTAATCTTGCCTGACAGTGCGCCGATCCAATCGTCATACTCGTCCATCTTCGCCACTTGTTTCTTAAGAGTTTTGCGATTGACTTCTGCTTTGACGATGGTATTGTTGTCTCCTTGAATTTCTACAGTTACCTTCTTCCCTTCCGTGGACAACTCTGGTCTTTCGTTGAATTTGATGGTGATTTCGGGTATTCTTCCTGGAATCATCTTTTCTTTAATTAACTTCTTATTTAGACTACTATTTTCCGCCTTAGTTAACTAACAAATTTTAGATTTCTTTTAGAGTTATTTATTTTAAGTATAAAGAAAAAAGCCGAGAGCCAAACCTATTTATCTCTCTATCTCCTCTCGACTTTTAACTAGCTCTGAGCTGCGGAGCTGCGTAGCTCTTAGTTATTAGTTATTAGTTCCCAACTAAAGGCTAAAGACTAAAAACTAGAAACGAGAAAAGCTAAAAGCGGTGCAGCGCGGTCTTGGGGGTTTCCCCCATGAGCGACTGCGCCAAGAAGCTAACGGCTAAAAGCTTTTTTTAAACAACGTCTAATTGGTTGTTGCTTCTTTTTTTTATAGGCACAACTCCTATTTTTTGGGCTTATTAATAGTTAAAATCTTGGCGATTGATAGATTATCTTAACTATTAATAAGCTTAGTCTCATACTATTTTATGATAGCATATTTAGAGTTGTAATTTGTTAGTTTGGAACTGTAGATATTGATATATGTAGACAATTCATTTTTCCACCTTGCTTAAATGATTAACAGGTTCAAAAAGTTTTTTTGCCTCAGCATCAGGTAAGTCTGTCCAAACAGGTTGACCAAGAAATATATTATAGAAGTAATTGTTGGCAGCAACAATCAAGGAGACACAAATTGCAATAGTTGCGGAAAATTTAAAGATAAAAATTGGAAAATCTTTCATGGATACATCGGCAATGCTAGCTCCTGCTTTTACTTCTGTTTCTAGGTAATTTAATCCAGGGGCAAAACATCTATCAAGAGCTAAATATCCTGTACCCAAAAGAATTAAGAAAACTATTATTGAAAAAAATCTTCTTCTCCAACTAGTATCTCTATCCATTTTTTGAACTTTATAAAAAGTCCCTTCTTTTTTTAGCCTTAGAGCGCGAAATTCATTCATCTTTTTCGACTATTAGTTATTAGTT
>JBFRWE010000058.1:0-4269 GCA_051439345.1 Xenococcaceae cyanobacterium | reverse complement strand
TATTATTTACCTGCTGAATTCTGCTGACAATTTTGAGCAGCTCTGGGGAAACAAAAACAAGTACTTCATACTCTTCCTCAAGACCAAACCTGAGCTACTCTGATATTTGGTCTATCTTGATGGCGATGAGGTAGCTAGTACTATGGCTTAGGCTACCTGTGCAACTTGTTAGATAACTCCATCTTTAAGTTAGGCAAAAACCTTGAGGAACTTGTGAAGATGACCAGAGAAGAGCGATCGCGTTCCGAGCCAGCGAAGTTAGGCAAGCACCCAATACTGTTGGGGTTAATAAGGTTGTCTGTTGAGACAGAGAGAGGGAAGACAAGGTAGACAAGGTATAGCACCACGGGAAAATATTAGGACGTTTTCTATTCCCTATTCCCCATTTCCTGTTCCCTTTGAACCGATACCTAATGTCCTAAACTAAAAACGTATTTCTATAGAAGTCTATTGATTCTCGATGAATACTTCGTAGATGGGATATTTACCAAACTTTCCTACTTTAAGCATCTTAATTTGATATTGTCGATCGCCTTGAGTAAATTGTAAATTATCTAGTTCAGCTTTTGGTAAATTGCAAGGGCGATTAGGATAACAGATGTAAGTGAATTTAGGTTGCTGCTGTTGGATTAAAGTTTGACTTAGTTTAATTAAATCCTGTTCATTTTCTACTTTAAAAAAGATCTTATTTCCATCTACTGCTGGCTCTAACATTTGCCCAACAAATTGATGGGAGATTGCCACAGTTTGAGGATTGTACTGGTTAAGAAAATGCACTGCGGGTATTGTATTGATAGTATTTTTATCTAAAAATTTTGTTCCTTCAATAATGTTTTTTTGCATTCCCATTATAGCTAAAAAAGTTATGAGAATATACAGCCAGTATTTAGCTATCAGGTTACTTTCTCTAGATAAATTAAAGACTTCGATAGCCGTCACTAGAGAAACAACTGGTACAAGAATTAATAAAAATCTAGGTCCCCATTGTTTGCCTCCTGCAATTAAGCCAGCAGTACCCACAGGAACAAGAATGGACACACCAATTAAAAACAATAAACAGGCTAAGTAAGTAAGGGTAAGTTGTAAATTGAATTTAAGTTTAACATCTTTCCAGATAAACAAAGCAACCGTGACTGTTACAAACAGTGGTAAAAATTGTTTTAATAGGTTTTTGAAACTGCTTAGATCGGCGATCGCGAAAAAGCCAACAATAATTAAAATTAGAGTAACAGCGTAAGTAACAACTACCAATTTACTACTATCATTAGACCTAATTTGCTGAATGAGATAAACAATGAGATAGAGAAGAGGGAAATAAATGATCGGTAGATAGACTAGTAACGCCAGGCTCATGCCTTGAAGATTTTCCCAGGCAGCTAAAAATCTCTCAAGCAGAGAACTATTTTTTTCTACAACTTGGATAGCATGAATTCCCAGAGCATGATCATAGATTAATTTGTTACTTAAGAAAAAAGCACCAACGGTTAAAAACATACTGGCAAGCAAAATTGTTGTTTTTCTAGCCAGAAAATAGATTTGTTCTAAAGATAAAATTTTATTTAATGAATTTAAAATACTTAATCTTGTCAAATAAATAAGTATGATTAAACCAGTAATTAAACCAACAATACAAATAAACTCTGGTCTAAACCAAACAGCAAAACCGAGTAAAAATCCACTTGTTATAGTTATTTTAATAGATATCCTTAGTTTATTTCGATTAACTAATAATAATGTCATACCGCTAAAACCAAGAGCGGTAGATAAAGTATGCTCCCAATAAGTCGCGCTATAAAAAGTTAGATAAGAAGTAAAAATCAAGAAAATAAGAGCAACTGAAGTGATATATTTATTTAATTCAAAAGATTTACACAATACATATAAATTGAACCAAATTATCCAGAGAGATACTAAAGGAATTACATACAATCCACGATAACCAAGTAAAGTATAAAAAGGAGCAGTGACTAAAGAAAAAGTATAAGGAAAAGTAATATAGTATTTACCAGTAACATAATAAACATAAGGTTCTTCATAAGGGTATAGTCCATCCTGCCAAAGATTCCCTATCCAACTTTCCGTCGGGGGAATTAAATCAAAACGGAAATTTCCTCTAGCTAATTGCTGAGATAATAATGCTTTAAGTCCAGCATCTCCACTAAAATAAACTCCATCAGGAACTTGTCCTTGTAGATATACAGAAAATAAAATTCCCACTAAGATAACTATTAAAGGTAAAGAAATATTTTTTAGTTTCATTAACTTAAGCGTGATTTGCCCAACTAAAGACCCAAAAACCGTAGAGGCTATTCTAACAAGAGCAAGCCAAGGAAAAAATTTATCTGAATCAGAAGGTTTGATTTTGCTGCAACAGCAAACACCAGAAATCATTGCTGCTATTAGAAAAACAGCAGACTGGCTCAGAAAACAACAAGTAGGAGATACAGTAACCTACGTTGTTAATCGCAATATTAACTTTACAAACATCTGCGAGCAACACTGTAGCTTTTGTGCATTTCGACGGGATGGGGGAGAAGAAGGGGCATTTTGGCTCGATACCGAACAAATTCTCCTCAAAGCAGCCGATGCGGTGACTAAAGGGGCAACAGAAATCTGTATGCAGGGAGGATTAAATCCTGAAGCGAAACATAATGGTAAATCTTTAGACTATTATCTAAAACTAATCCAAGCGATTAAAAATAAATTTCCTCAACTACATCTCCATGCTTTTTCACCCCAGGAGGTACAATTTATTGCCAGAGAAGATCATCTCAGCTATGAAGAAGTAATTATGGCTCTAAAAGAAGCTGGTGTAGGTTCAATGCCAGGGACAGCAGCAGAAGTACTGCTCGATCGCGTTCGTAACATTATCTGCCCAGAAAAAATTAATTCTGCCACTTGGCTAGAAATTGTGAGTACGGCTCATCGTTTAGATGTACCTACCACTAGCACTATCTTATCTGGTCATATAGAAACCCCAGCAGAACAAATAGCCCATTTAGCTAAATTGCGATCGCTCCAACAAAAAGCTATTACTAATAATTATCCTGCTAAAATTACTGAATTTATCATCTTACCTTTTGTGGGACAAGAAGCACCCTTACCCCTAAGACGTAGAGTAGGTAGAGATCAACCTGTTTTAGCAGATGCACTTCTTTTAACAGCAGTTGCCCGTATCTTCCTGGGTAATTGGATTAAAAATCATCAACCCAGTTGGGTAAAATTGGGCATAGAAGGAGCAAAAGAAGCTCTTCAGTGGGGTTGTAACGATCTGGGCGGTACTTTGATGGAAGAACATATTACTACTATGGCAGGGGCTAAAGGTGGAACCTGTATGGAAGTAGAAACTTTACAAAAAACCATCATCTCTCTCGATCGTCCTTTCCAGGAAAGAACCACTCTCTACAAAAATGTCAATAATTGAGAAGATTAGAACTAAATTTGAGGCTTTAATTCCGTTCATGGACGAAAGACCAAAATTCAACTTTTTGGGTGGAGGAAAGAGTCCGTGAGACTGAAACCTCCGAAGTGGAATAAGACCCACGACCGAAAGTGAAACATATGTATTGATAATTGGGGATCGGCAATCAAAGTTGTTTTGTGATCTACTGAAATTAGCTTAGAACAATGTTAATAATTAGTATCAGCTTGCTGGCGAATTAAACGTTGTACAGTTTGAACGGTGGGATTCAATTCGTAACTGCGATGGTTAGGATTCTCTAGATATGCTTGTTGCTCTTGCTCTATCATCAGTACATCTTGATGCACCAATCCATCCAGCATTCTTTGAGCGCAACCGAATAAACTATTTTTAACTAGGCGACGAAACCAGGGGGGCAACTTGTGGAGACGCCAAAAAGCATTTAGTGAAGTAAAGTGAACTAGATAAGCCCTAGTATAAGTCTCATGTACTGGGCAAAAGAGACAGTAAATCTTAAAATCTTGTCCCAAAGTTGATACCCAGTGCGGGTAGACGTAACTCACATGTAAAGTTTCTGGGTGCAGACGGCGAGCTGCTGGAAAAAATAGTTGGGAAATCGACCAAATTTTGTCAATCCGATAATAACTTTGTGCCTCGTAGTAAGCATCTACCCGCTTATCATCGGCACTTACTTCCTTTAAAAGAGCAGATGCCCAAGCCTGATAGTCTTGGTGTAAATGCCCGTGATACATATCCATCAGATTTTCAATCAGAAAAGAGTAGTGTGCCTTGCACTCAATCACTGAAACAGTAGCAATATAGTTGAGATGTTCCCACTCAGGTATTCT
>JBFRWE010000057.1:0-10638 GCA_051439345.1 Xenococcaceae cyanobacterium | reverse complement strand
CTATTTTAGCTGGACTTTCCATTGATTTTATTCGCAGCAGTTTGATTATTTTAGGTTGGTCAATTTTCTTTTTTATGACTAACCGTTGGCTATGGAGAAAAGGATTAAAACATTATTCGGGAATGGGGGCGTGAATTGGTAGGTAGAGATAAGTAGGTGGGTGTAATTAATTATAAAATGAGGGAAGGCAGAGGGAGCAGAGGGGCAGAGGAAGCAGGGGAGAAATAAAACGCTATCTATCTTATATTTAATTGCGTTCAGCTACTTAAGGCATGCCTTGTCTCTACTAGTTAGTTGTTAGTTGTGAAATGAAATGACTATGGTATGAGTATAGATCAATCAAGACTTAATAAGATTATCGAGCAGATTTTTGAGTGTGCAGAAACTGTAATCGAGGTTTTAGGTTGTGGTTTTGAAGATAAAGTCTATGAAAGAGCTTTAATTTATGAATTAAGTAAGAACAGATTTATTATTGAACCTCAGTATCCAATTAATGTTTATTATGAAGGAATTATTGTGGGAGATTTTTACGTTGACATTTTGGTTGAAAAATATATTTTAGTTGAGGTTTTAGCTGTCGATCGCTTGACAGAACAACACAAAAAGAAATGTGTTAATTATCTGAAAGCTAGTGAATTAAAAGCATGTTTATTAATTAATTTTGGTGTTCCTGAGTTAGAAACATATCAATGTTAAAAGAGCTTTTAAATACTCCTGAACTCCTTTAACTCCTGCAACTCCTAACTTCTAATCTCTCAATTCTCGCAAAACATAACCAACACCCCTAACAGTTTGGATAAGGCGTTGTTCTTTCTCCGCTTCCAATTTGAGTCTTAGGTAACGAATATAGACTTCAATAATATTAGAATCTCCCATAAAATCGTAGCCCCAGACTCTTTCTAAAATTTGATCGCGGGTTAAAACTTGACGAGGATGGGCAATAAGATATTCTAGTAAATCAAATTCTTTAGCCGTTAATTCAATAAAGCGATCGCCTCGATAGACTTCTCTGGTAGCACGATTTAGACGTAAATCAAGAAACTGAAGTAAATCAGTATCTTCTTCTTGAGTACGACGAAGATTAGCTCTTACCCTAGCTAACAATTCTTCAATGCTAAAAGGTTTAACAATGTAGTCATCTGCCCCAGAATCTAGTCCCGCAACGCGATCGCTCACTTCATCTTTAGCAGTTAAGAGAATAATCGGTACTCGATCCCCCGTACTGCGTAAACGACGGCAAATCTCAGGTCCAGAGATACCTGGTAACATCCAATCAAGCAAAATTAGATCGAAGTTTATTTCTCTAGCATGAGCCAAACCACTTAAACCATCTTGAGCAGTAGTGACTTGATAGCCTTCATACTCTAATTCTAATTTGATAAATTGAGCAAGTTTTGCTTCATCTTCAACAATCAAAATATTAGACTTAACCATAATTAACCTTGAAATTACACACTAGACTTCCCCTTTTCCCTTCTTACGAAGTTTGCTCAACGAGGGAAACCCCCGCAACGCAACTTCGCGCTTTTCCCTTTCCCCTTTTCCCCTGCTCATATTTGCCTACTTATGCTTGGGTAATCGAAGAGTGTCAGAATTGATTGGCCCTAAAATTTGGTTTAGTTCCCGCAATTGTTCTGCAGTTCCCATACAAATCAAAGCATCTCCTTCCTTAATGTAGGTATCTCCTGTAGGTCCAGCAATTAAGTTACCATCAAAACGGCGGATAGCTAAAACTAAGGCACCTGATTGAGAACGTAAACTGGCTTCTCTGAGGCTTTTACCCACAAAAGGGCAAATTTGCGAGTCAATGCGAAATTCCTCTAAGTAGTAGGAACGCTCTGAACCTGTCAAAATACCATCAACAAAATCCATTACCTGGGGTCTTAAAGCTGCTGCTGCCAATCTTCTACCACCAGTAATATAAGGGGAAATGACTGCATCTGCCCCTGCTCGTTGTAATTTTTTAACTGCTTCTTCATTACTCGCTCTAGCGATCGCCCGAATCTGCGGATTAAGAGTTTTAGCAGATAAAACCGTATAGAGATTTTCTGCATCGGAAGGTAGTGCTGTTACCAAACAAACAGCTTTGTCAATTTTGGCACGCAGTAAGGATTCGTCTAGGGTAGCATCGCCAGGGATTACGGTATAACCTAACTGTTTAATTTCTTCTACTTCTTCGAGATTATCATCAATAATCACAAAGGGAATATTCTCGGCTGCAAATTCATGAGCAACATGACGACCAGTACGCCCAAACCCACAAACAACATAGTGTTTATTTAAAGACTCAATCAAACTGTTCTCCTGTCGAATTTTAATTCCTTCTTGAAAGTAACCTTGTATTAGAGCTTGGGTGAATCTATTTACTATATAACCAATGGTAATTAAACCCATTAAAATTAGACCCATAGTAAACAGGCGCGATCGCTCTCCTAAAGGCTGTACTTCAGAATAGCCAACGGTAGAAAGGGTAATCATAGTCATGTAAGCAGCTTCTACTAAAGACCATTTTTCGATTAACCAATACCAAAGAGTGCCAACTAAAAACACCCCTGCTAAGGCTACTCCGCCAGTAACTAGCTGTCTTCGTAAACGCTCATATTTTTCTGTGAACGTAAAATTACGCATAATTAAATCACATTATTAATCTGTTCTTTGGTTTAAAGTGAAAAATTAAAACTGTTTGCTAATTGAACTAAATCAAGACTAAATTTGGTTTAAATTCTCCCATAATTACTAATATTTCCTAGGAGTAACTTGTGAGTCAATCAACTTTACTAGACAATTCTTCCGCTACATCTACCTTCTCCGTCCCTTTCGATCGAGATGGTTTTAATAGTAGTGTAATGAATACTTATGGACGTTTTCCTCTCGCTATTACCAAAGGCGAAGGATGCCGTCTATGGGATACAGAAGGAAAAGAGTATCTTGATTTCGTGGCGGGTATTGCTACCTGTACTCTTGGTCATGGTCATCCTGCCTTAGTTAAAACTGTAAGCGAGCAGATTAAAAAACTGCATCATATCTCTAATCTTTATTACATCCCAGAACAAGGAGAATTGGCACATTGGTTAGTAAATCATTCTTGTGCTGATAAAGTATTTTTCTGTAATTCTGGTGCGGAAGCCAATGAAGCAGCCATTAAGCTAGTACGGAAATATGCTCATACTGTGTTAGATTTCTTGGAACAGCCAGTTATTCTAACGGCTAAGGCCAGTTTTCATGGTCGTACCCTAGCCACCATTACAGCTACAGGACAACCCAAGTATCAAAAACATTTTGAACCTCTGGTAGATGGTTTCGCTTATGTTCCTTATAACGATATTACTGCCATCGAAAATGCGATCGCTGATATTGATGAAGGAAATCGGCGAGTAGCAGCGATTATGATCGAACCCCTACAAGGAGAAGGCGGAGTTCGTCCAGGGGACTTAGACTATTTTCTCCGTTTACGGAAAATTTGTGATGAAAATAACATTTTGCTGGTATTCGATGAAGTACAAGTAGGTGTAGGTCGTACAGGTAAATTGTGGGGTTATGAAAATTTAGGGGTAGAACCAGATATTTTTACTAGTGCGAAGGGTTTAGCTGGGGGTATTCCGATTGGGGCGATGCTATGTAAAGATTTTTGTGCTGTTTTTGAGCCAGGGAATCATGCTAGTACTTTTGGGGGTAATCCTTTTGTGTGTGCTTCTGCTTTGACTGTACTGCAAACTATCGAAACAGAAGGACTGTTACAAAATGCTCAGGCACGAGGAGAACAACTACGAGTCAAACTCAGAGCGATCGCCAATCAATACCCTAGTATATTTACTGAAGTACGCGGTTGGGGGTTGATTAATGGTTTGGAAATATCAGCAGAGGCAGAACTTACTTCCCTCGATGTAATTAAAGCTGCCATGGAAGAAGGCTTATTGCTTGCTCCTGCGGGAAATAAGGTTTTGCGCTTTGTTCCCCCTTTAATTGTTTCTGAAGCTGAAGTAAATGAGGCAACGCAAATTTTAGAAAAAGTCATGACAGAATTAAGTTAGATTGAGTTTTATTGCTCAATGGTGACAATTGTAAAACTATCCTACTATTAATTTAAGTTTTTCTTCGTATCAGTGATAATACTTACTATACGAAGTGAGAAGTCAATAACTAGGATTGACTTTTGGAATCCACATAGATTTTGTTTTCCGAAAGTTCTAGTCCTAGTTAGTAGGTTTTATGAATTTAAATTTGTTTTTGCTAATAGTACTAATAGTATTAATAGCTCTGTGAACTTTGCGGATTAGTAAGGTCAGTTTATATCAATTATAATACATTAATAATCAACTTAGTAGGCACAAATAATTCCGCATCTAGGAGCTACACCATTCTTGAAAATAACCAGATAACTAGTTTGCCATCAGAGGTTAGAGAGCATCAATGAACCAGAGCTTAATCGGTTTTCCCTATTACATTATTAAAGTTTTTATTTATCTTAATTATTCTTCAAGAGAATATTAACTTACTTTAAATTGACCAATACTCGCTTGTAGCTCTTGGGCAACAATAAGTAATTCTTGAAAGGAATTAGAGACGCTACTCGCAGAAATAGAATTATCTTGAGCGATCGTCGCTACTTCTTGGATAGTTTCGCTCACAACTTGACTATTCTGGGATTGTTCCGTAGCTATATCATTTACAGCTTCGACTAGCTGATTTATTTGTTGACTAGCAGTCGTAATTTGTTGGAGAGCCACACGAGTTTCTTCTACCTGTTTACTACCAGCTAGTACTTGTTTACTACTATCTTCCATTACCTGAATTACTTTACTAGTTTCTGCTTGCATCTCTAAAACTAATTTTTCAATTTCCGTAGCTGTTTGGGCTGATTGTGCTGCTAAAGATTGAACCTCGTCAGCCACTACCGTAAAGCCTAAACCTTCTTCTCCAGCACGGGCTGCTTCAATAGAGGTATTTACGGCTAAAACATTAGTTTGCAGAGCAATTTTACGAATCAATTCTACTGCTTTAGAAATTTTGCGAGAGGCTTTACCCAATCTCTTTACTTGCTCTTTGGTTTCTGAAGTAGTTTGTCCGAGAGCAACAATTTTAGCAACGGTTTGATTAATAGCAATATCTCCAGCTTTAACTTTTGCTGATGCTTGCTTAATGATTGTCTCTGCCTGTTCAGAATTTAAAGCAACCGTGTGCATTGAATCAGCCATTGCTTGTATTTTCGCTAAAATAGCCGTAATTTCTTCAGTTTGCTTGTTAGCTCCGATAGAAAGATTTTGAATCGCATGTTCGCTATGATTAGTTGTTTCTGCTACTGTTTGAGTTGCTGTTTTTACTTGAGTAACGATTGTTCTTAAGCTCTCTACCATGGAGTTATAAGAAGAGGCGACTCTGCCAATTTCGTCGTCAGTCACAGTAGCTTGTATAGTTAAGTCTCCTTGATTAACAAAAGTTAATTTATTTTCTAATTCTCTAACTTGCCTTTCTAGTTTCTCTTTAGCCAGCCTTTGTTTTTGTGCCGATAGATTTTGTTGTTTTAGCGATTCATCTAGTTCGATAGTACGGTCTTGTAGATTAACAAAGGACTGCTGTAACTGTTTCGCCATCGAGTTAAAAGACTGAGCCAAAATTCCGAGCTCATCTTCCCGCTCAAAATTAACAGTCTGATTTAAATTTCCTTCCGCCAAACTAGTTGCCACTGCTGTTATTTCACTAATTGGTTGTGTCAAACGGCTAGCCAGTAGCCAAGTTAAAATACCTACTACTCCTACCGCAGCCAAGGCAAGTATTACTGCCAATTTTTGGAATTCTCTTTCTGGGAGAAAAGCTTCTGACTTCTGTTGTAAAACAAAAACGCCCCAACCATTATCAAGGCGAGTTCCGTGGGATATCCATTTTATTCCTGCTTCGTCTGTGAAAGGAAAGTAACCTTCTTTGCCAGCTAATAAATTGGCTACAGGAGGATAACTACTGTAATCTGTTAGTTCATCTCTAGAAGTTAGATTGGGATCGCGATGACCTAAAATACGACCTTGTTCATCGACAATAAAACTATAGCCAGTTTGACCGAACTTAACAGTATCAATTTGTTCGGCTATTTCTTCAATTGTGCTACAAATGCTAGCCACGGCTGATATAGTTGTTTGTTGCTGAATGGTAGTAGCTAGACAAAGACTCGGTTTTTTACTTGTACGCCCAATTAAAGTCTGAAAGGTGATTTCATTACCTGCTTTCGCACCTTTAAACCAAAATCTATCTGCATAATTTTGAGCAGCTTTATTATCACTACGAGCTATATTTAGACCTTGAAGATCGGTAGTATGAGCTAAATAAATATATTCATAAGTATTAACAACTGTTTCTAAAACAGGCTTTTGTTGTTGAGGATCTTTACTCAGAATGCCTGGTTGTTGAGTCAAGTTTTTCAGTGCCAGGACATTCATTTGTGTCCATCTAGAGACATTATCTTTAAGAGCTTTTGCTTCAAGAGCTAAATTTTCTTGAGTTTCTTGACGAATAATCTTACTAGCATGAGAACTACTCATAGCGATCGCTATGCTCGTTGTAGGGATAACTCCTAGTAATACTAGAAAAGGTAAACGAAATTGTAAACTTTTAAATAATGGTAGTTTCATAGCTTTAATTCAGCTAAGGAGATAAATTTCTTGAATAAATATTAAGTAACTATATATAGCTCGATAGCTTTCTGCTCTAGTTTGCCCAAAACCCCAATTAAATCTTACAGACACCAATATTTTCTTTTCGATGATTAGGGAGTCGAAATTGATAATAAACTAATAACTGATAAGGTAATAACTGAATTATGGAAGTTCTAATTGTTGAAGATGAGCCAGAAATTGCTCAACTGATTCGACAAACTTTAGAAAAAGAAAACTTTTCTTGCTGCACTGCTGATAATGGATTAAAAGCTCTCACCATAGTTCAGCAAAAACAACCAGATGTAATTATTCTCGATCTCATGCTTCCTGGTTTGGATGGCTTGGAAGTTTGTAACCGTGTCCGTCAGCAAGCTTATAGCAAAGATCCCTATATTTTAATGCTAACTGCTAGAGGAGAAGAAATCGATCGCGTGATTGGACTTTCTACTGGTGCAGACGATTATTTAGTGAAACCTTTTAGTCCTAGGGAATTAGTTGCTAGGGTAAGAGCATTATTAAGGCGGAGTTTACGCCATGGGAGACAGAATAACCAGATTTGTCAGACTAAACATTTTTCGATCGATTTAGATCGACACGTTGCTACTCGTCAGTTAGATTCTCAATCTTCAGAAATTCTAGATTTAACTACTCTAGAGTTTAATCTTTTGGCTACTTTCCTTAGTTATCCTAACCGTGTTTGGAGTCGCACACAATTAATTGACAAGCTTTGGGGTAATGATTTTTTTGGTGATGAACGAGTAGTGGATACTCATATCAGGCGTTTACGGAAAAAAATAGAACCTGATGCAGCTAATCCCACTTTTGTGAAAACTGTGGTTGGCGTGGGTTATAAGTTTGAAGACTAGGATTAGTTAAGTTGCGATCGAAGCTTTCATTTCTCAACATTTTCCTGCTACTTATAAATTCACTTGAAATTACTCAACATATATGTATCAAATCTATATCAAGCTATAAACTTAGATTTAGTGTTTAAGCATCAATTATCAATAATAAATCGTCAAAATAGTATGTGATGCTAATCATATAATTCAATAACAAGTATCACCTTTTATTTAGATTTAAATCGCACGTTTTTATTTTTAAAGTCTTCATAATTGACTCAGCAAATTCACGACAGTGAGTTAGCAATTATAAACAATTATTTATCAAGCCTTTATATGTTGTCATCTTTCAATTTTGACGATAAATCTGTTCGCTCATCTGCGATTTTCTTCCTTTGCTTATCTTTACCAACGTTTTTGGCCGCTCCCTCTCTGGCAAAAACTAATTTTCCCCGGGATAAAGCTTTTATTAAAGAATCTAATCTTCACAAAACTAATTTCGCTCATACTATCTCCTCTACTCCTAAGGTCAGTAAATCTACTCTTAATTTAGTTAAGCAGTATGAAGGTTTCCGCTCTGCTGCCTATCTTGATACTAATGGTCTTCCTGTTATTGGTTATGGACAGTCTAAAATTTATGGTCAACGTGTCACTATGGGTCAATCTATTTCTCCTGCTAAAGCTGAAGCGGAATTAAAAAAAGAACTATATCACATCCAACTTCTCGTTCTTGCTCACGTTAAAGTCCCCTTAACTCCTAATCAATTAGGCGCATTAACTTCTCTCGTGTACAATGCTGGTTCTCGAATACTAACCAATAGTACTTTGATTCAAAAGCTTAATGCAAGAGATTATGCTGGCGCAGCTAGAGAATTTCCTCGTTGGAATAAAGCTCATCTCAAGGGTAAATTAGTTCCTCTTCCTGGTTTGACCAAACGTCGATTAGCTGAACAACAACTCTTTTTAACTCCTTAGGTTTCCAACTTGCCTTTGCTAGAGCCAACTTACATACTTGTTAACATTAGAGAAAAAAAGAAATTATTATGGGAGGATTTAGCTGCAATGAAATTTGACTTAAATGAAGCTCTTAAAATTGTCAATCAGGCAGTATATAAAAAAAAAACGAAATTTAACCGATCTAGAAATAATTGTATTTAAAGGAGCTTGGGAGAGAGAAGAATATGACGAGATTGCTGCCAAAAATCAATATGCTACTAGTTATATTAGTCAAGATGTCGCTCCTAAACTTTGGAAAATTTTGTCAGAAGCTTTAGAGGAAAAAGTCAAGAAAAGTAATTTTAAAGAAGCTCTAAAAAGACGTTGGCAACTACAATTTAGTTCTGCGGATAAATTATTAAGCACCAATAATCTTAATAAGAGCAAACAAGAGGATTTAGAAAATTATAAACAGTTACAGAACAATAAAATCGAGGGTTCTAACCAGAAAAATTTAATTCTTGACTTATACGTAGAGCGTCCTCCCATCGAATCTATCTGTTATGAAACATTACTACAGCCTGGTGCTTTAGTTCGGATTAAAGCTCCTAGTTTTATGGGCAAAACATCCCTAATAACCAGAATTTTGTCTCAAATCAAAAAAGAAAGATACCATGCTGTTAATCTTAGTTTTGAATTAGCAGATAGAAGCACTCATTTAACTAACCTCAATAAATTCTTGCGGTGGTTTTGTCTGAATATTACTAGAGAATTAGAATTACCCAATCAGTTAGATGAATATTGGGATGAAGAAGGAATGGGAGCTAAAGTTAGTTGCACTACTTATGTTGAAGATTACTTATTAGCAGAGACTAATAATCCCCTTGTTCTATGTTTGGATGATGTAGACTTACTTTTTCCTCATCCAGAAATCTATGAAGACTTTTTTGGTTTATTACGTTCTTGGTATGAAAAAGCTAGAAGTCGTAAAGTTTGGCAAAAATTGCGTCTGGCGATCGCCCATTCTACAGATGTTTATATTCGACTCAATATCAATCAGTCTCCTTTTAATGTTGGACTACCAATTGAATTACCAGAATTTACCGAAGAACAAGTTCGAGAATTTGCCAGTCTACAAGGATTAGAAAGCGATCGATTGGGCGGAGAAAAACAAGGATTGATGTCTTTAATGTTTTTAGTTGGAGGACACCCCTATTTACTCAAACAAGCTTTTGTACAGCTTAAGAATAATCCAAATCTTACGTTAGAAAAAATTCTCCATCAAGCTGCTACAGATTCTGGTATCTACAGCAATCATCTCCGAGAACACTGGTTAAATTTACAACAACATCCAGAATTAGCAACCGCTTTTAAACAAGTACTAACTGCTAAAAAATCAGTACAATTAGAACCGCTATCCGCCTATCAATTACAAAGTATGGGCTTAGTTAAACTGTCTGGTAATCAAGCAGAAGTTCGTTGTAATTTGTATCATCGGTATTTTAGCGATCGCTCAATAGGTATTTAGAGGAAAATAACCTCATGTTAGATATTAAAACAGAAACTATACAAGCTGAACAGAAAATCCGTTCCTACATTCGAGAGACACCATTAGATTATTCTTTAGCTTTATCTGAGAGTAGTAATTGTCAAGTCTTTTTTAAGTTAGAAAACCTCCAGTTAACAAGCTCATTTAAGGTTCGAGGAGCAATAAATAAGTTATTATCCCTGACACCAGAACAAAGGAAACAGGGAGTTGTCACCGCTTCATCGTGAAACCACGGCACAGCTATTGCCTACGGATTAAGTAAGCTCAAAATTCCTGGAATAATTTTTGTCCCTGAAAATGCTTCGATAACTAAGATAAAGGCGATCGCTAGATTTGGTGGTAAAGTCCGTTTACACGGCAAAGATAGTGTCATAAGCGAAAACTATGCTCGAACTTATGCAGAACAAAACAATCAAGTTTATATCTCTCCTTACAACGATCTTCAAGTTGTTGGCGGACAAGGTACAATCGCGATCGAACTTACTCGTCAGTTAGAACAAATTGATGCTGTGTTTGTTCCTGTTGGTGGTGGTGGCTTAATTGCAGGTATTGCGGGATATCTTAAGTCTGTCTTACCTAATGTGAGAGTAATTGGCTGTTCGCCAGAAAATTCTCCCGTGATGGCAGAGTCTATTAAAGCAAACCGAATTATCGCCAGAGAATCCTT
>JBFRWE010000056.1:0-3131 GCA_051439345.1 Xenococcaceae cyanobacterium | reverse complement strand
TAGGCATGAGATGGAGTGAAGATGGATTTAATCATTTGCTACATTTGCGACTGGCTTGGGTTAACGATCGCTTTGACAATCTTTTTTCAGTCCCAATTAACCCCTCCCCGAACCGTTAGATGCGCCCAGCCTCACCAAATAGTTTTGACCCCAGGAAGACCATCATGTCGGCGAGCTAAAAAACCTCCAAGCTGGGCAATCCAATTCACAGCTTGCTTGATTGACGGAGGCTCTGAAACAGGAGGGAGACAACCATGGAAATGATAGTAAAGAGATTGCCATTCATAAGTGGCTAAAATTGTATCGCAAGGAAGCTCTGGATTTTGTCTGGCTTGATAGGTAAGCCAAAGTAGTCGCCAAGCAACAATAGCATAGGTAGCTAAGGCTTTCTTAATGCGTTCGGCAGTCTCTAACTGAAGTTGTTCGATTCGACAACCACTTTTAAGAACATAATGGTAACGTTCAATTAGCCAACGATAAGTATACCAACGTATATAACAGATAGCTCGGTCAAAGTTATTAACCGATCGCTTCTTCTAAGGCTTTTGAGGACATAACCAATTCGAGTGCTGGAAATAAGTCACCTGATTGGATTTTTGGAGGAACTAGAGTCAATTTCGGAAGTTGCATGGAGATTAGTCTAAACAATCTTCCATTTACTCACATTTTCGTCTTAAACAAACAGTATTGGAACTCTGACTCTGTTTACCTTGATAGAATTTGTGGTTCGTCGTCAACTATCTCAATTAAAGCAATCTCTCCCTTCTCTCCCTTGTACTATCCCCCTTGACAAATATCATGACTGACAGATCCTTGTCTTTTGAGTGCAAGGTATGCTGAGGAGAGTTCAAAATCTTGTACGCCTTCTGGTTTACCCCAAGAGCAACTAGCGAATCCAAAGGATTGATAGTTAATTTAGTTGTACTTCACCAAAGTGATATCATATGTAATTTCGACTTATTCTCTGACTAAAATTCCTAAAAACTTTATAAATGCAAAGGTTTGAAGAGTTTATATTGATATAACTATGATATAGAAATAAGTCATGGAAAAATCATCCTTTTAAAATATTTTGGCAACGCTTACTGAAGGAGTTTTTCTATTTATTAACGAGCGGTATCTTATGTTTGCTGATTTTTGGACTGAGGTAGTTTCAACTAATTTACTCTCAAGTTTTGAGCTTAGGATAATCGCTGTAATATTAAAGCAATTAAATTTTGAAATCTGGATGGTGATAGATTACAAAAGCATTGCCAAGCAACTCAATTTAGATGAAACTGAGGTGAAAGGAGTAGTCCAAAAGCTAATCAAACATAAAATAATCGAATATAAAGGAGACTCTGTAAAACCAAGCTTTTACAGATATCGTTTGAATAGTAATTTCGGGTGGAAAAAATCGTTTGACTGGATATTTCCTAATGGTATAGACTGGCAAGCATTTCTGACTTCGTTCCAGAAGCTACAAAGAAAGTTTGAATTAAGAATTAAAGCCATAGAGAATAAATCAGGTGGAATTCTCGTCATTCATCTAGAAGTCTCAGCTTTAGCTAATCGCACAGAAGTACAACAACGTCTTAAGCATGAGTATAAAGTAGAGCTTAAAGATCTACAAGAAACATACAGAATAAAACATAGCAATCAGGAAATAGCCATTCATCAGCAGAATAGTACTAATCTTCTGAAAATAATAGAGTTAATAGTAAATACCAATAATAATCTTCATAATAGAGTAGATATTAAGGCTAAACCACAAAGTGAATCGGTGAAACCAAATCTAAGCCATAATAATATTACTAATCAGGGAAAGACAACCAAAAACTCTCCACCAATTGCTCCAAAGCGAAAACAAACTTTAGCTGAAGCAGTGGCAGAGAGAGAAAAATTATCGAAGCAGCTAGATTCAACTGAAGTCGATCGAATAGTCAAGGTTGATGATTCTATTGCTACTCAAGATATCGAACCAATAGTCAAGGTTGATGATTCTATTGCTACTCAAGATATCGAACCAATAGTCAAGGTTGATGATTCTATTGCTACTCAAGATATCGAACCAATAGCCAAGGTTGATGATTCTATTGCTACTCAAGATGTCGAACCAATAGCCAAGAGTGATGATTCTTTAGGTACTCAAGATCACAACAGTTTTCTCAAAAGAAAGATCAAGGCACGTTTAAATAAACATTGCCATTAATTAGGGTTTGCTGAAAAATTTTCTGGTTGAGGAAAGGAGAAGAGAAAAGCGCGTGAGGGATGCGCGGGTTTGCCGCGCATATCCAATCAGGGCTAAACCTAGAGCGTCGGTTCATTAATAGATATTGACAAAAACTCTATCTTATGAATACGAACAAATCAACCAGTTGAGGCGAAGCTTCGGGGAGCAATTTATAGCGATCGACCTTGGATTTAATCTGAGTAGATATCTAAAGTTTCAAAGACCATTGTGTGATGGGTTGGGTTGAAAGAGCACAAGAGATATCTCCAGAGATTGAGAAAGATAAATGTTTCAAAGACCATTTCGTGATGGGTTGGGTTGGAAATTGAATTGCACAAAAACTATAAAGATTTTCTCGCCAATGATAGTTGTATTTTTTTTTGAAATGTTAGGATGGATTGAAAGAGAGCAGGGGACTCGTATAACATAAATTAACGACATCAATTAGTCACTACTATGCCGAAGACAGTAATTTGTCCTTAAGGTAAATAATTAGTCCCGACGACAATAATTTGACTCTAACGACAAATAATTAGTCACCGTACACTTTCAGGACAATGGCTCGAGGCAGATTTGAACTGCCGACCTTGGGCTTATGAGTCCCCTGCTCTAACCAACTGAGCTACCGAGCCTTACAATCAATTATCTTTTGGCAACTTTCCCATCATATAACAAAAATAATAATTTAACCAAATTTAATTCTTTAAATATGGAAGAGCATCCATGCTGCTTATTTTTGAAGATGTCTATTTTTACAAGCTTATCGAATCGATTGGTTTGAGAGCTGATTTATAAAGTAAAGCTTAAGAAGGCAAAAACTCTCGATCTAACTGGTTTACAGGTCATGAGAAGTTGAAAATTACTATTTAGCTAAAAGCCTTGCTCTGAGATGGTTTTAGCCCACTTTATGAATTAGCTC
>JBFRWE010000055.1:0-6476 GCA_051439345.1 Xenococcaceae cyanobacterium | reverse complement strand
ACCCTGTTTAATTTATTAGTGTCTTTCTAACGGGACTTTGAAAATTTTTCCCGATCAACAAGGGTTTAAAGCCTTACCAGACGGCGAATTTACCTCGTCGAGTTAAATTCGCCTGAAACCCAGATATATTAAGGATTTAGCTATTTTGAGGTTAAATCATTGATATATAAGGCTTTCACCCCTTTTAAAACCTAGTTTTTTGTCAAAGTCCCGCTAAGAGACTGTTTGTAAATAAAACATTAAGCTTATTGCCACAATAAATATTATAAACACCTGAAAAAATACCTGAATTTTCCCCCTTTTATTTATTTTTGTAGTAATATATAATACTAAGGCAAATAATTTTCTTGAAAAACCATTAACGGTATGCTCGACTTTCTTCTTTATTGTTATTAACAAACAGTCTCTAAGTAATTTCTTGAGTTAGTAGCTATTATATAGCTTCATTTACTTTTAATGAAGATTATATGAGTTATTTATTAAATTATCTTAGAGAGTATAGCTGTCAATCAATAGAGTGATTACCTATTTGTTATAAACAAAAAAAATCAATATTAAATCTCCGTAAATCCAACAAAAATATATCGACAAAAAGAAAAATAAAAGCCTAGATAGTAATAGATATGATTTCTTATTTTAAGTAGCAAATATATTTTTTATTCATATGAAATTTACTATTGTAATCACTACATATAATCGTTTATCGTTACTAAAACGTGCAGTTGAATCTGCTTTAAATCAAACTATAGCTTGTGAAGTTTTGGTTGCAGATGATGGTTCTAATGATGGAACAGAAGAGTATATTAAAAGTTTAGGCGATCGAGTTGTTTATCATCGGAATAGTGTTAATCTTGGTCATTCAGCAACAGTTAATGCTGGTATTAATGCTGCTCAAGGAGACTGGATTAAGCTACTAGATGATGATGATTATCTTGCTCCTAATTGCCTAGAAAAATTAACAGCAGCAATCGAGGCTTGTCCTCAAGCAGCTATTTGCTCTTGTCAAGCTATTCAAGTCGATATGAATGGCTCAGAAGTTAGTCGAACAAATCAAGTTGGTTCTGGTCAAGCTTGTTATATTTCTCAAGAAGATATTCATTATGGAATGCTTTTAGAAGTAGTTCCTTTTGGCACACCAGTACAAGTATCTTTCAAGAAAGATGCTTTTATTAAATCTGGAGGATGGAATTCAGATTTTGATGGAAACTGTGATGATATTTATTCTTGGATTCAAATTGCTAAATACGGTGATGCAGTTTTTGTGAATGAATATTTAGGGTATAGAACTATCTGGTCTGGAAGTTGTCACAAACAATTAACTCTACAACAAAGATTAGAAACTAATTTTATCCTTAAGCAAGAAATATATACTTTAATTTCTGAAAAATATCGTTCATCTCTTCCAGAACTAGAACTAATTCATAATTATTTAAAACTTCATTGGTTTTTAGTTGGACTAAAACATAAACAGCCTTTAGCTGCTCTCAAAGTTGCAGGTACAACAGTATTTTCTTATCAAGGTTGGGCTTTTATTTTAAAAATAAAATTTTCAAAATTCATAACCCAACAATTCTTATTGACTTTACAGCAAAATTTACCTCAGCTTTGGCTGACTATGAATCAAAAACAACTAACCTCTTTACAAACTTAAACAAAATTAATTACCTAGTACAGACAAGGTACGCCTTGTCTGTACCTATTACCTATTCCCCACCTCAACCAAGAAATCAATTTTGTACAACCACGTAACCAATAACTGAGAAATAAACATGAATTTAACCGTAGCAATTCCCACTTATAATGGCGAACATAGATTACCAGACGTTTTAGAAAAGCTTAAACTATGTATAGACTATTGTGTTCGATCGCAAACAGAAGATGAATCTTTTACCTGGGAAATAATTGTTGTTGATAATAACAGTACAGATAATACAGCTAAAGTAGTTCGAGATTATCAAGCTAATTGGTTATCAGATTATCCCTTAAAATATTATTTTGCTCCAGAACAAGGTGCTGCTTTTGCTCGACAAAAAGCAGTAGAGAAAGCAGAAGGAGAACTAATTGCTTTTTTGGATGATGATAACTTACCTGCCCCAGATTGGGTCTATGAGGCTTATAAATTTGGTCAAGCACATCCCGAAGTCGGAGCTTACGGTAGTCAAATTCATGCAGATTTTTTTGAACAAAAGTCCTCAGATGAGCTTCCTACAAATTTTCAGCAAATATCTTGCTTTTTAGCCATTGTTGAACGAGGAGATCGAGCCTCTAAATACGAACCTCGTAACAAAATGCTACCTCCTGCTGCGGGTTTAGTAGTTAGAAAAGAGGCTTGGTTACAAACAGTACCTCAGCGTCTCGTTTTAAATCATACAGGGAAAGAAGCAGGATTAGCTAGTGAAGATTTAGAAGCTTTACTGCACATTCAGCAAGGAGGATGGGAAATTTGGTACAACCCCGCTATGGTTGTTCGTCATAAAATTCCTAATGCTCGCTTACAAAAAGAATACTTGCGTTTATTAGTTCGCTGTGTAGGTTTAAGTAGACACAGATTGCGAATGATGACACTTAAGAGTTGGCAAAGACCATTAGCTTTTCCTGCATACATGGCTAATGATTTACGTAGATTAGTATTACATCTAGTTAAGCATGGTAATCATCTTAATACAGATACCGTAGCTGCTTGCCAGATGGAGTTTTTATCCAGTACGATACAAAGTCCCTTTTTCTTATGGAAAAAAGAATATGTAGATGCGATCGATCGAAAAAATCAATTAAAGTATACCCAAAATAGCCAAGATTATCTCTACAAAATTTCTGAAGCTTTTGAACAAGATTTATTCCGCCTTTACTATCAACAGATTAGTCCTGTTAGCGAACAGGAATTAGAGCAAGGACACGGAGAAATCTTACTACGTCTTGAAGAAAAAACTGGCAAAATCTTGTTGCCCAAAGATTTTTTACCTACCGCAGAAGTTCACAATTTGATGGGAACAATCGATCGCTTGGTAATTCGGAAATTATTAACACAAATTTCTATTTCCAGCAACGATCGCCATCAATCTGTATATGAAATTAATCTCTCTCGTGCCAGTATTTACGACCAGAAGTTTATTAGTTTTTTAGAACAGGAATTGTCGATTAATTCTGTTGCCCCAGAGCAAATCTGTTTTAGCATTTCTGAAAAATTAGCGGTCGCTAATTTAGAGCAAGTTATGGAATTAGTTACTGCTCTTAAAGCCATCGGTTGTTCCTTTGCTTTAGACAAAGTTGGTAGACAAAATAATAATTCTGAGTATCTTCAACAAATATCAGCCGATTATCTCAAAATCGACGGAAATTTAGTCAAGAATATTGTCAAAAACATTAATCAAGTTCAATTTGAACAAATTAATTATTGGGGACAGAAAAGGGGAATGAAAACTATTGCTGAATACGTAGAAAATAAAGTAACTCTCCTCAAAATTAAAACTATGAGAGTTGATTATATTCAAGGCTATGAAGTTGGACAGATTAAACCTTTGAAAGTTAGTTTATAAGGTAGTAATTAGTTATTAGTTGTTAGTCATTAGTTGTTAGTATTTCTTAGATGACAACAGTAATGATAGTAGTGTCCCAGATAACTTAGCAATATCAGTTTATAAAGTACAAAATAAAAGTCATGAATAATGTTGACCCAAGGGCAAAGCCAGCTTCTTCGTCTGATAGAGAAGTAGCTCCTGACTTTACTATAGCTATTCCTACCTATAACGGCGAAAATCGTCTACCTGAACTTTTAGAGCGATTAAAACAACAACTTGATACAGAAAGTTTTGCTTGGGAAATAATTGTTATTGATAACAACAGTCATGACAATACCTCAGAAGTTGTTAAAAACTATCAAGATAATTGGTTAGAATCAATAAATTTAAAATATTGCTTTGAAGAAAAACAAGGTGCTGCTTTTGCGAGACAAAAAGCAATTAGAGAAGCTAAAAGTAAATGGGTTGGTTTTTTAGATGATGATATTTTACCTGCTTTTGATTGGGTAGCAACAGCTTATAGGTTTAGTCAAGAGTACGATCGCGTAGGCGCATATGGTGGTCAAATTCACGGAGATTTTGAAGTTGAACCTCCAGAAAATTTTCAGAAAATAGCATCATTTTTAGCCCTCAGAGAACGAGGTTCTAAACCTCATTTATACGACCCAAATAACTTAAGTTTACCCCCATCAGCAGCTTGGGTTGTCAACCGAGAAGCTTGGTTAAATTGCGTTCCTTCTAGTCCGAGCTTAAGTGGTAGAACTAAGAACTCAATGGTGCAAGGTGATGATTATGAACCCTTGTTATATTTACATAAAAATGGTTGGGAAATTTGGTATAACCCTGCCATGGTAGTTAAACATAAAATACCGCGTCAAAGGTTAGAGAGAAATTACTTAATTTCCCTGAGTCGTGGCTGTGGTTTGTGCATTTTCCAGCTTCGCTTAATTAATACTAAAACTTGGCAAAAACCAATTCTCTTTGCCAGAATTGTGTTGGCTAACTTGCGTCGAGTATTAATTCATTTATGGAAATATAAACAACAAGTTAGAACTGATTTAGTTACTGCTTGTGAATTGGAGTTTTTACTAAGTAGTATGCTGAGTCCTTTTTACTTTTTGCAAACATCATTATTAACTGGAAAAAAATCATGAAAAAACCGATTATTGCCATTGGTTTAGATGCAGCAGAGCCGAAAATAATCGAACGATGGATGTCTCAAGGATATCTTCCTAACTTAGCGCGATTACGTCAGCAAGGTAGTTATAGTCGTTTGCACAATACAGTTAATTATGATGGCACGGCGACAGAGACTTCTGCTACCGAAAGACTATGGGTGATGTTTGGGACTGGCTGTTTACCGAATAAAACACGATATTGGGGTCCTGTTACTTATAATGCTAGTAATTACCAAGTAAAACACGATACAGTTAACGGTGCCTACGACTTTAAACAATATCCACCGTTTTATGCTTTAGGGAACAATTATCGGGTTGCTGCTTTCGATGTTCCTGTTTCGGCATTATCTGAAGATGTTAAAGGGTTACAAATATTAGGTTGGGGTGGTCATGCACCTCATACTCCTAGTCATTCCCTACCAGCAGAAGCACTGCCAAATATTATTCAACAATATGGTAAAAATCCCGTCTTGCATCAAGACTATGGTTATTGGTGGGATCGAGCTTATGGCGATCGCATTAGAAAAGGATTAAAGGTTAGTACTTATAATAGAGCTAAAATCTGTCGTGACATCCTCCAGCAAGAAGATTGGGACTTATTTATAACCGTCTTCGGGGAAACTCATAGTGCAGGTCATGATTTTTGGCATCTAAGTCAAGCGGATAATCCCCTTTATCCCTATAAAAGAGAAGCCAGCGACCCTATGCTAGAGGCTTTTCAAGATGTAGACAGGGCAATTGGTGAAATTTTAGCTGAAGTTCCTAACGATACTTCTGTCGTTGTCTTCGCTGTCCATGGCATGGATAATAATGTCACCGATATGTTTAGCATGACTTTTTTACCAGAATTACTCTATCGCTATAATTTTCCTGATAAATTTGGACTAGCTCGCGGTAAACTGGGCGCAAAGGTTCGTCCTCCATTTACCAATCCTCGCAGAAAAAGCTGGTCTGGGGAAGTTTGGCAACGACGCTATCATCCCAATCCTCTCAAAAGATGGTTAATGCCTTGGGTACCTAGCCAGTACGACAAACTTTTAGGTAAAGGGGAAGAGCCAGCCTTAACTTCTCCCTACGAACTCAGAGAGCAAGGCAAGCCTTTAAACTGGATGCCTGCAATGTGGTATCAGCGTCATTGGTCAAAAATGAAAGCCTTTGCTTTACCAGCTTTCGCAGCAGGACATATTCGCATTAATCTTCAGGGAAGAGAGCAAAAGGGGATTGTGGCATTATCTGAGTATGGAGCAGTTTGTAATGAACTAATTCAGTATCTCCATCGTCTTACCGATGGCAGGACAGGAAAACCAATTGTTAAAGATGTCGTCAGAACCAGAAATCAGGATAATGCTTTGAGTACAGACTCAACTTTACCCGATGCTGACTTAGTAGTGTTGTGGCAAGAACAACCTAGTGATGTGGTGGATAGTCCCGATTTTGGTCGTATTGGTCCAATTACTTATTATCGTAGTGGCGGACATCGACCTGATGGCTTTTTACTCCTTAAAAGTCCCAATATTCAGCCTAATTCAGATTTACCCCAAGCTCAAGCGATCGATATTGCTCCCACAATTTTAGAACTAATGGGTGCAAATATTCCTGATTATATGGATGGAAAATCTCTATTAAATAAACATATTCCTAGTAGGGGCAAACGGCCGTTTGCCCCAACCGATAAAACATGATTACTCGTTTTGTCGGTTTAATAAAAATCAAAATTTTTATATTAATATATTCCTGTAATCTCAATAGCAAAAAAGATAGAATTGATTTTATTAAGGTT
>JBFRWE010000054.1:0-5667 GCA_051439345.1 Xenococcaceae cyanobacterium | reverse complement strand
AGAAAGCCTAAGACCAAAAGAGCGATCGACGAATTAGGTTCAGGGACTATTTTCCGTTCGGCTCTGACCACACCCCCTCCATCTAAATCGACACAATCAGGGTTAGGAAAACTGAAACAAGCACCTTCGACATTATTTTGTTGTAAGATTATGCCTTCACCCAAAGCCGAAAAAAGACATTCTCCCTGGTCAACAGCAGCACCACGACAACTATAGAAGTCTAGACCAGTTTCTGTGAGACTACTATTATCAATGCCTAAGTCTAATCCTTCTTCGCCAATCGGGAAACCTGATTGGATGATTTCCCCTGTAACTGTATTGAAATTGAAGCTAAATTCCCCCGAAATATCTGGTTCGGGAAAGTCATAGTCGAACTCCTGGAGCAACATATCATTGGGAGCGAAGAAGGAGAGCGTCATAAACTCCAGCTCGTCTTTGCTGATAATTCCTTCCGCAGGAATTGATTGGTCATCGAAGCCGAACATTCCTGTTAAACGATAACCCCCATCTCCCGTCCAAAATAAATTATAGGAAACTTCAGCTGCCTGAGCAGAAGCACCGCTAGCTATGAAGATGACAGCCACAACAGCACTAGAAAATGGAGAACGAATCTTGGTTATGGTTTGGCTTAAGAGTGTTTTCATCGTGGTACTTCCCTCAAGATTGAGTCAAATCTTGAAGCTAAGTTACCATAGTTGTGCGTTTTTGATCTATAAAAAAGAGATTTATTCAAATAACGATTGCTCGATCGCAGAAGACTGTAGAAATTGTTCAGTCAAGGAGAAGGGAAGTTCTTGGTAATGAGAGGTAATTCCATGACCGATACCTGCGATTAAACCCAATAAAGCAGGGAGTACTAAGGATGCGCAATTGTTCATGTTGTCGCGAGCAAAGTTTCCATCCAAGCATCTCACTTATTAAAGTTAATTTTTGTAGCAAAATTAACTTTCCACCGATATTATCTGATTTAATTATGCCACCTTTTATGTTTGTGTTTTAACTTCTCTGACTCTGGCAGAATAATCTTGCGGACGGCTACGACGAAACAAATCTAAAGCCAATCTTCGCCAACTAAGAGGTAAATAGGACAAAATGAGGCTTACATTGGTACGAGAAGAATTACCTAATATTTGTTTTGATTTTTTGAGAACTTCTCTTCCTTTGATGCTTTCTCCTTTTTCAATTAATCTTAATCCTAAAATCTGTTGAACTTCACCTAGTTTCTTTTGTCTCAATTTTTCAATTTCTGGATCTCGAAAATGATAACTATCGATACAAAATGCTTTAGCAGAAAGAAAATGAATATCTTGTTGTAAACTAGTTTGTCCGCCGTGGAAACGGTATTCCATTAATAATTCTGGTAAAAAATATCCTTGATAGCCAGCTAATGCTAAACGTACTAATAAATCAAAGTCTTCACAGCCATCTGCTTGGGGACGCATATAGTCTACTTGCTGTAAACAACTACGACGAAATAAGGTTGAACCTACCTGCAAGCTCTGTTTGATAAATGTTTCTCGGATAAGATTGGGAATTATGGCTGCTCCTAGTTTATCTTTACCCCATTTCGCTGAATTTTCCTTAGTTGCAGCCTCGTCTCTTTCTCCTCTAGCATCGATTACCCAATGATCGCTACAGACAAAATCAACTTCTGGATAAGTATCTAACACAGCTACAGTTTTAGCTAAAAATTCTGGGGTAAGGGCATCATCATCGTCAAATTTAATAAAGTAATCTCCTACCGCAGCATCGAAACCAGAACGCATATTACGGCTACGTCCAATATTGTGAGGATGCCGAACATAACGAATACGAGCATCGCTACTCTTAGAATGCATTACTTCTGAGGTATTATCCTTGGAGCCGTCATCGCAAACAATTAATTCCCAATCAGCATAAGTCTGTTGTTCAACACTAGCGATCGCATAGCTCAGATAGTCAGCACGATTATAAGTAGGAATACAAATACTTACTTTGACCATAAAATCAGTTAGCAGCTTTTTACGTCTCGATTTTAGCTCGATCGAGAGAAAATAAATCTTACCCAGTAGGTATAACTAGACATCACAACAATCAAGCAAATGTTTTACATTGGGCATAGAGAGATCGATAATTTTTACTGTATATGTTAGGAACTTTTCAACAAAGCCATTTACGCATTGAAGTAGAAGCCAACGAACAAACAATTCGTGACAGTTTACTCCAGACTGATAACTTAAGTAAATGGATGGAGCTTGCTAAGTTTTCTTCAGACTTACCAGAAAAGCTACAACCAGGAGTCACTTTTACTACTTCTTTAGGATTCGTAGAAATTACTCATGAGGTGCAAACTGCCAATAATAATTGTCTGCGTTTACTTTTAAGTAAAGGTATTGATGGTTATCATGAGTGGTATTGGGGAGATGGTTGGATTCAGTCTCGTCTTGAAGGTATTTCTTTACTGCCTTTAAATTTGGGTCAGACTTTTAGTTTAATGAGATTACGCCAGTTTCTTGCTTCCCAAAAAGTTGCAGCAACCGAAAGCCCATAACATTCACTTTTATTTAAATCTGTTCGGTGAACTACTTGCGTTTTACCGCAAGCTTCCTACCCAACAGACTGCCTTGTATTCGCTTTCATCCCTCAATTCATTGAGGGTCTTCCCGCTCACGAAGATAAATTTATTTATTCTTTATCCAATAATTTGTTATCTTCATCACTACTTTACTCTCAAGTTCAAGAGTTTGACTAAATTGTAGATAGTATAGCCTTTCTCAAATAGGTGAGGTACAAAATTTTCCCAACTCCGAACTCTGAGGCATTGCGGTCTTGGGGGTTTCCCCCATAAGCAAATGCCGAACCCAAAGGGCGAATTCCGAACTTATCCTAACCGAGGTGTACTTCACTAATTCGAGAACTGCTATATTTCTAGCCAATTTAGATCGTTTGTTGAGGTAAACAGATGATGACTACACTTTCAGAAAATAATCAAACTCAGCCAAAGTTTCTGCCCTTTCAGCAAGTACATTTTTTAGGAGGAATGGGTAAAATTGTCTCTTGTTTTACAGATTCAGGAAAATGGATGTATGCTGTGGAAATGCCTCTAGGAAAAGAACCAGAAGTAGGTAGAATCGGTAGCGAAACAATTATTTTGATGCAGGAAGCTGAAATTAAGAGCATGTAAGCCACAATTCCCAGTTATTTTGGGTTACAAAACTTATATTCTCTGGTCAATTAACATTATGCATTAGAATTAATTGTCATAGTTACTTGATTTTGTCTTAAGAGGAATGAAACAAGTAAATAGATAGAAGTATACTGGGAATAGTTTTAATCTCTCTTGAGGTAACAAACTTTTTTCTAGGAGTTTTTAAATAATTTTCTAAATTTAATTGTTATGGTCGCTCTAATTGATAATTCGGCAAAAATCCTTTGCTGCTATACAAACAATACGAGTCAAATACAAGTTGCTCGCATTACGAATATTCCTGATTGGTATTTTGAACGAGTGGTATTTCCTGGGCAGCGTCTTTTATTTGAAGCAACTCCCTCTGCCGAGTTAGAAATTCATACTGGTTATATGGCTAGTTCGATTCTCTCAGATCACATCAAGTGCGATCGCCTGCGTCTAGAAACAAATTTAGATTAAATTATATACCGTGACTCTTGCCAATAACCCAGTGACGGCGGAAAAACCGAGCTAGTGCCGATTCTTCTAGGGATAGATAAATTGGTCTACCATGGGGACAAGTACGAGGGTTACGGGTAATTTTCCATCGATCGAGCAAGTTTTGCATCTGGGATAGTTCTAAAGGAGTGCCATTACGGATCGCACTACGACAAGCAGTTGCTACTTGAGCAGATTGTAAATCTCCACCGTAACTGAGTTCTATCAGGGCATCGAGACAATCTTCTCTTTCCGCTAGCATAGCTGGAGCATTTCTTGCTGCCCATAATCCTTCGCCAAAAGGTTCTATCTCTATACCCAATCTTTGCAGTTGTTCTAACTGGGCAGAAGTTAAATTATTCAGGATAAGGGGCGTTTCTAGGGAAATTAATTGCCAATCATCTTGTAGCTGTTCGTATAATATTCTTTCGTGGGCGATATGTTGTTCTACCAACCACAAACCAGAAGTGTGTTCGGCAACTATATAGGTTTTATTTACTTGAGCAACTGCTTTTAATAAAATTAAACCAACTTCATGGCTAGATTTTTTCTCAGAAGAAGAATCTCCTGCAAATTGATATTTACTTTTTTCTTCTGCTACTTTAAGTAATTTACCTATGCGACGATCGCCTACTGCGGCAGGAAGGGTTTCTAGATTTAAGCGCAAAATTTGGGCGATCGCTCGATCTACTTGTTCTTGCCAATAAGTAAGAGAATGGAGGTATATTTCGCTTTTAGCAGGATGACGATTCCAATCTACTTGAGTTGAAGCAGTATGGAGATGGAGAAAACAGAGAGGGTAGCGATCGCGGGGAAGAGTTCTTGCCATCCCCTTAATCATAGTCTGTTCTAATTCTGGTAGATGAACAATGCGTCCGTTTACTGCAACTTTTACCCAATCTGCTCGATGACGATGACAGCGATCGGGTAAACCAATAATTAATTCTAATTGTGTTGGTGGTAAGTTTTTCCCTTTGTTTTTGTCCGTATCTGCACATTCTTCAGCATTAGGTGTATCTAAATCTAACTTAAGATACTGCAAATCACTTACATTAACTCTGGGCAAAATTTGAGGTAATATTTTCTGAGGGTTCATACCAGGGCTAATCTGAAACCAAAGTTTTTGATTTTGCTTGACTTGCCAAGTAACCTGGGGATGACACAATGCCAGATGTTGAATCACACTTTGTACAGATTTTAATTGCTGAGGTAGGATAGGTAATCCTCGACGACGTACAGGCATTTTGCCAAACAGATTAGCTACCGTCACAATTGTTCCAGGGGCGATCGCTACTACTTCTCTAGTTATTACTTTTCCTGAGAGGTAAGTAACACGCCAACCAATTTCATCGGTGGGAATACGGGGACGACTCAAAATCTCTAAATCGGCAACCTGGGCAATACTATGAAGTGCTTCTCCCCGAAATCCTAAACTTTTGATTTGCCATAAGTCCTGTCGATCGCTAATCTTACTAGTACTATGGGGCGAAGCACAAACTTGCATATCTTCTAAGGACATACCCTTACCATTGTCTGTTACTTGTATCCACCACAATTCTGGTATCAGAGAAACGGTGATTCTGTTTGCTCCTGCATCTAAAGCATTTTCGATTAACTCCCTTACTACCGCAGCTAGAGAATCAATTACCTCACCAGCAGCAATAAGCGCGATCGTCTCTGGTGGTAAAGTTCTGATGAGGGAGGACATAATCTCACAAGGGTAGACTTTTTACATTTAAGCGTGAAATCAAGAGAAGGGAGCATGAAATTATAGCACTACGCACTTAGATTAAGACACTCATTACTTATTACTCATTATAAAATGAGGGAAGGCAGAGGGAGCAGAGGGGCAGAGGAAGCAGGGGAGAAATAAAACGCTATCTATCTTATAAGTACCTGGGCAAATTTAATTGTGTACTTTTTGGAAGCAGAGGGAGCGGAGGTGCTTCCGGAAGCAGGGGAGGAAAGATGACTTTAACTATACTTCTATTAATATACAAATAATTTTGCTTACCTACTTA
>JBFRWE010000053.1:0-15320 GCA_051439345.1 Xenococcaceae cyanobacterium | reverse complement strand
TATTGGGATGATTAAATTTATGGGCTTGTATGGGTTAAATAGCGGTCGTGCCGCCGCATTAGTACTTGCCCGTCGCAGTTTTCGATTCTCTGAGCGTTTGCCTAGATGCCTTAACGCCTTTTTACAGCCAGTGGATTGTAATAAGCACGTATGGCATTATTGGGCGCGCACATCAAAGTTACTGGAGGGTTGCCATCGGCACAGTTTCTTTAATGTGAGAGTCAGGTTTGGGGTCAAGCCTAATATCCAGAGTTCTTTTGGGAAAAGGAAGATATTAGGCAAAAGTAGGCATATTCCAATAATACCTAGTAATGCCAGTGCGCTTGGCCTTAGGTCTGCATAAGTTTACCCAAGTTTAAGTAGATTTTTTATTGCGCCATAGTCTGTTTAGCTCTTTCTCTCATTTTTTTCTGGTTTACTCCAAAAGAAATTTTGTTGGAGAAGGTCAAACCGAGAAATATGCCAGTAATCTATATGAGATACGATGAGATTATCCTGATTTAGCTCAAGTTCACTCCAGCCAGGAATAGACAAACGAGGTTTCCAAGGTAGAGGACTAGTCATATTTAAAGTCCATTCTGTGTGAATTTTTGCTTCTTTCTGAGTAATATTATGTAGTTCTAGATGGATGTCTTGAAAAAAGCTACTAAGAAAACCAATCATCTGTTGATAACGCCTGACTCCCCTAAACTTATTGAGAGGATCTTGAAAATAGACATCTTCAGCATAAATACTGTAAGTCTGGTTGTCAGGAAAATTCTGATAATCTTCCTTTAAAATTTTGCTAATGTCCATGGTTGCCTCTTAGTATGAATTGGAGTGAACAAAAAATATATTAGTCAATTTTTCTTGTTTCCAAGATTGTTTAAAAGTTAATTATTTTTGCCTAATTAAGACTTTTTAGTCAGGGTTTACTTGATTTAAGAAAAACAAAAAATATATCTATCATATCAGAAAAGCTCTACTTGTTTCTGCTTATGTTGTCTAGGTTACTAGATTAAAATCTTTTGCTAGTAAAATTTGCTTGACTAGAGGACACCTTTGTTATATCGATTAATTATTGTTCATTTATTAGGACTTTATTGAGCGGATACTTATAACTTAGACAGAAGTATTTCTACTTTTTCGACTTGCTCCCTATTTTGTTTAGGTATCTTAGCCACGATAGGAGTGATAAGTTTTTGTATTTACATAACTGGTTTTTGGAGAAGAATTCTTTTATTCGATCGAGATGTATTGTTGAACAACCAAGTTTTTTTTATGGTTTTCCCACCTCTAATAAAATTTAGCAATGTCATGCATTGCGACGATCTACCTTAGAACTCTTGCCAAAGTTTTTTATGATAGGATAATAGGCTATTTATTTTGATTTTCTGCTGATTAAAATAATGAGAATTGAAAGATTTGTTCAGTTAGTAGAAAGAGAGCAGTCTTCCTACGCGAGTGCGAAGCAACGCCAATCATAAAAATTGACAGCAAAAATCACTTCAGTCATTAATTATTTTACTGAAATTGTTGGATTAATTTATTTTTTTTAAGCAAGTTATTAGGCTAATTCGTAATTATAAATGCCAGAGATTAAATGAGCTTCAGAAGCCAAATCTACGATGACGATTTCTCTAACGACAAGACAAGATTTAGACAATACATAGTATGACAATTCCCATTACAATTTTAATGAGTGTCTATAATGGTATGCCTTATGTTAAATATGCCATTGAAAGCATTTTACAACAAACTTTTACTGACTTTAGATTTTTAATCTTTGATGATGCATCCACTGATGGTACGAGTCAATTACTAGCTCAATATACTTTTCAAGACAACCGCATTAAAATCGTAACTAACGATCGCCGATATGGCTTAGGAGCTAATTTAGCCAGAGGAGTTGAAATGACTCAAACGCCTTGGATAGCCAGAATGGATGCAGATGATGTTGCTTTCCCCAACCGTTTGGAACTACAGTTAAAATATGTTGAACAACATCCTTATATTAGTGTGTTAGGAGGATATGCGATCGAGCTTAACAGCCAAGGTCAAATTGTCAGTGAAAGAAAAGTCCCCACTTCTCATCAACAAATCAAAAAACTGGTTTGGACTTGTCCTTTTATTCATGGAACTGTCTTGTTAAATCGAGAATCTATCTTGAGAGTAGGCTCTTATTCAAAGAAACTGGCTAAACGTCAAGATTATGAACTCTGGTTTCGTTGCGTCAAAGCCAATCTTAAGTTTGCTAATTTACCTATACCCTTAATTTACTATCGATTTACAGATAATACTTTGCAAAGGAACAATTGGAAAGTAGCTTTAACTCATGTTGCCATTGGTTGGTGGGGTTGTTGGATAATTAAAGCCTCTCTTTTTGCCTATCTGGCAGTTACTAAGCAATTAATTATTGCTTTATTACCAACGTCCCTAAGATATGTTGCTTATCAATGGCTCAAACAATTCGATCCTAGACAAAACTGTCTGGAGACAAGTACTGTGTGGATGAGCAGAAAATATCAGCAAGAAGAGCAACTCCAAATTCAAGGGAAGCGATTTGATTAACTAAATATGATTAACTAAATAAAAGTATAATTGTCTGCATTAAGCCGACGATCAGACCCAATACACCACCTAAATTAACAATTGCTTGTAATTCGCTTTTAACTATGCCTTGGGTGGCTATTTCTAAATCTCTTGCTGAAGTTGCCATAACGCGATCGATAATTACTCGATCGATGGATAAAATGGGGATAGCTTGAGCTACTAGTTGTTCTAAGTCTTTTTCCAGATAACGTTCTAAAATCAAGGCTAATTCCTGGCTGACTAATTCTAAAGAACTATTAATTGTAGTAGAAGCACGAAGGCGATTAATAATTATCACTGCCACATTATTCCAATCGACAGAAGTTCCTAATCCTTGAATTAAATCTACGCCTTTGGTTTGTAGATAGCTGCGTACTGCTTCGCGAGTTGTTTTCCGTAGCTGTCTGACGGTAGAAACAGGTAAATTTTGCAGAGAAATACTTTGTAGCCATCTTTGTAGACGATTGCGTAGCTCTAGAGAAATAATTAGTTCTTGTAATCTAGCATTGGTAATTTCTTTTTCATCAAGACAAAAACTACGCAAACGCACTAAGCTATTGCGTAAACCAAATAGATTAGCTACTACCCAATAAGTACCACTAGATTTTTCTCTAAATCCTTCATCAATAATCTGAATATTGCGATCGGTCAAAAAATCAATAATTGCTTTACGAATGGAGTCTACAGGCAAAACAATTTCTAGTATCCAGTCAGAAAACTGTCTAGCTTGAGCCTGACTTAATTGAAAATCGAGTAGAATTTGGTCAAAAATTTGGTTGATTTGAGCTTCTAAAAAATCTTCCCTTCTAGCTAATACCTTCAGTAAGCGAGGTAAAGATTCGGCAAACAAATCTTCTAAAACACTGCCTAATATCCTGGCTGTTTTTTGCTCTCGCTCCGCTTGTACTTGTTCTAAGGATAACTTAAGTAGCCATAAAATTGCTCCCTGAACTCGTTCTGTTTTCAGGAGTCTTTGTGCTAATTTCTGTAATTCTGTTGGGGTAAGTAGCGACCCCATAATCGTATCCGAAATTTTTTGGGCTAATTTTGCCTGATTACTAGGTATCAAACCAGGAGTAAAAGGTAATTTACGCTTACCAATATAAATTGGTTTGTAGGGACGAAAGAGCATTTTGATGGCTAAATCGTTAGTGAAATAGCCAATAATTCCCCCCGCCACAGGAGGAACAAAGAATATCCAAAGATTAGATAGTTGCAAGGTCGTAGGTTAGTCGAACAAATAAAAAGGTCATCAAAATATTGATATATCTCTATCTTATTTTCTCAGCACTAAAACTCCCATCATGCCACCAGCTAAAGGGTAGTGAATAGCAGAGGTAAATCCTGTTTGCTGTGCTAATTTAACTTGCTCATCGCCAGTAGGGAATCTATCTAAACTGGGGGAAATATAGGCATATTCTTCAGTCATATTTAACTTTTTAGCTCCAGGAACAACAACATTGGCTAGATACCATTGTTGAAAAGAACGCAGATAGGGTTGACTAGGGCGATGAAAATCGAGAATAGCAGCTTGAGAGTTAGGTTTGAGGACACGATGTAATTCTTGGAGTGCCAGAGAAATATCTGTTACATTTCGTAAACCATAGCCCATAGTAGCACAGTCAAAATAGTCATTGTCAAAAGGCAAATCTAAAGCATCTCCTTCAACCCAACTAATAGATAAATGGGGACATTTTTGGGCTTGTTTTTGGCGGGCGATCGCTAATTGTTCTACGGCAAAATCTAAACCGATAACTTTAGCTTCTCTGCCTACCTGTTTGGCTAGCATCATAGTCAAATCACCACTACCACAACAAATGTCTAAAGCAGTATCTCCCGTTTGAGGGTTACTCCATTTTACCGCCATGAGTTTCCAGATGTGGTGTTGACCTAAGCTTAACCAATTATTTAAATCATCATATACTGGGGCGATGCGATCGAATATTACTTTAATTTCTGTTGCTGAAGGAGAATTTATTTGACTCATTAGGGCTTTTAAATCTTATCTTGATTTAACTAATAGTTTTTTGGCAATTAAACTACTAAGTAAAATCGCTATGGAACTTAGGATAAAGTATTTCTTTGACTGGACGCTGCTGTTTGAGATGTTGTTTAACAATTAAGGAAACTTCATCTGGTAAAACCTCCGAATACCAAATCTGTTCTGGTTCAACTAAAACCATCGGGCCGTTACCACATTGTCCCAGACAACCACAAGGAATTATTTCTACCCCAGGTACTAAATTTACCCGAAAAGCAATTAACACTCCCTCAGCATCATATTTACGGCAGGAACGACCTTGACAAATAAGGACTTTTTTAGCTTGATTTGATTGTTGGTTCATTTGGGAATTACAGAAGTTTAGAGTTCGGCGTTCGGAGTTGTTAGTTCGGAGTTAACTACTAACTACTAACTACTCAAAAGCAAGTCCTTTTTCTGCTAGCCATTGCTGATTATATAACCGAGATTGATATCTAGAACCACTATCACATAGTACTGTGACAATTGTATGTCCTGCCCCTAGTTGTTTGGCTAAAGCTACTGCTGCTCCTACATTTATACCAACTGACCCCCCCATAAATAGACCATCTCGGCGGAGTAACTGATAAACAACGCGAATACATTCTGGATCGTCAATCTGAATGGCATCATCTATAGGTACACCTTGCATATTAGCGGTAATGCGACTATTGCCAATTCCTTCCGTGATTGAGTTGCCTTCTGGCTTGATTTCTCCTGTTTTGATGTAACTATATAGTCCACTGCCCATCGGATCTGCCACTACACATTTAACCTCTGGATTTTTTTCTTTGAGAAACATCGCAACTCCTGCATAAGTTCCTCCTGTACCAGTAGATGCAACCCAAGCATCTACCTTCCCATCTGTCTGCGCCCAAATTTCTGCCCCTGTCGTTTCATAGTGAGCATTACGATTAGCCAAATTATCAAACTGATTTGCCCAAATCGCATTATCCATCTCTTCCGCTAAACGTCCCGATAATTTGACATAATTATTGGGGTTTTTGTAGGGTACGGCGGGGACAGTACGAACTTCTGCCCCTAACGTTCTGAGGGTGTCTATCTTTTCTTGGGATTGAGTTTCAGGAATAATAATTAAACATTTATATCCTTTGGCATTACAAATATGTGCCAAGCCGATACCTGTATTACCTGCTGTTCCTTCTACTACAGTACCGCCAGGTTTGAGTAATCCTTTTTTTTCTGCGTCTTCGATAATATATAAAGCTGCTCGATCTTTAACTGAACCTCCTGGATTAAGAAATTCCGCTTTACCCAAAATTTCACAGCCAGTTTCTTCGCTAAAGCTATTCAGGCGAATGAGAGGAGTATTGCCTACTGTACCGACGAAACCATTTTTAATATCCATATTTATCAATCAAATACCCGCTAATTGTTTAGATTACCATTATCATTGATACTCTATTCCATCCTCAGAAGCTATGAGTTTTAAAAGCTAATTATTAATATGTGGGAATCTAAATTTGAATCTCTAAATTCTAATCGTATAAAAAAAATCTCTATTTTTGCCAACACAGAAAGACTTTCTTATGCAAAAGTAATAGATTTGTGGCAACAGGATGGAGACTTTGGTTCATTTTTTACTCAAGTACTGGCATCTAGTGATTTTCCAGCCTATTTTTGGGAAACTCCACCGATCACTCTTGCTACTGTGAACAGAGCTTTTGAGTTTGTCTTGGTAGATAGTCCTAACCTTGCTAGGGTAGTTCCTAATTCCAACCCTTTTAGGGAGCATTTTGAATCTCTATCTTCTCCTCAGGAGATTATTACTTTTCCTAATTTAAGACAAGATGCTTTACTAGTTGTACCTTGTCCTAGGGCAGATATATCAGTTTATCCCCATATTGCTTCATTTGTGAGAAAAGCACCTCAAACTCAGAAAAATGAATTATGGAAAACTCTTGGGAGGTTGCTAAGGCAAAGACTTAATGAACAGCCAACTTGGGTTAGTACTTCAGGATTAGGGGTATATTGGCTTCATATTAGACTGGATTCCTATCCAAAATATTATAATTTCACTCCGTATAAGTTTTTAGACTGAAAGATATTATAGGGAAGAGGGAGAAGGGAATAGTTAACTAGTCGTGCAAAATTAATTTCAATGTAGAATGGTTCAGGACATTTTATCTTAACCAGAATAAGTCGAGGTACATAAATTCAACAAGACTTATAGGGATAAAAGTTGATGAAATTTATCAAAACAAACTCTATCGCCCAAATATTTCTATTAGTTAATATTTATTTATTATCAATAATTAGTCTTGTTAAAGCACAAGCAGAACCAGAAATTCCTGCTCCTCCATTGCCACTTCAACCACAACCAATAGAGCCAGAAACTTTACCTTCCTTAGAAGAAATATTACCTGAACTCAACCCAACCAAGCCCGATAATCTTGAAGGTACTACCAACAAGGTTTTTGTCAAAAATTTTGAAATAGTTGGCAGCACGGTATTTACTCCCGAAGAATTGGCAGAAGTTATTAAAACTTATACTATGCGCCAAATCTCTTTTACCGAAATACTCGAAGCACAACAAGCGATCGATCGTCTGTATCTTGAGAATGGTTATATCACCTCAGGGACATTTCTTCCTCCACAACAATTGCAAGATGGTACGGTGATTATCGAAGTGCTAGAAGGCAAGGTAGAAGAAATCAGGATTGAAGGTTTAGACAGATTAAATCCCAAGTATGTTCGTAGTCGTTTGGAAGTAGGGACTAAGGCCCCTTTAAATCGGGATATATTACTTAATGCGCTACAAATGTTGAAATTAAATCCATTAATTGATACTTTAGCTGCTGAATTAACCGCAGGAACTAAACCTGGCAGTAGCATTCTAGAGCTTAATTTGCAAGAAGCCGATCCCTTTGATTTAACCCTAAGTGTTGATAATTATCGCGCTCCTAGTGTTGGTACAAATCGTCGTCAAATACAATTAGCCCATAGAAATGTATTAGGATTTGGCGATCGCTTTGATATCGCTTATTTTAATACTGATGGGAGCAATAGTCTAAGTAATCTCAATTACACTATTCCTCTCAATCGTTATAATGGGACTTTCGATTTTCGTTTTAGCTACACCGATAACAAAATTACTCAATCCCCTTTTGAGCAATTCAATATCGAATCAGAAAATACTCAGTATGAATTTACTTATCGTCAACCTATTATCCAAAAACCCACAGAAGATTTAGCAGTTGGTCTGGCCTTTTTTCGTAATAATTCAGCAGCTACTTTTAATGAAGAGCCTTTCCGCTCTCGAGGGGCTGAACCTAATGGGGAAACTAATATAAGTGTACTCCGCTTTTTCCAAGAATATACCATCCGTGATGCGAAACAAGTGTTTGCTTTACGTTCGCAATTTAGTTTAGGTATTGATGCTTTTGATGCAACTATTAATAATGATAATTTACCAGATAGCCAGTTTTTTGCTTGGCGCGGACAGCTACAGTACCTTAGACTACTTAGTCGAGATCTCGTTTTCCTAATTCGTTCAGATTTGCAAGTAGCTAATGCGCCTCTAGTTTCCGTAGAGCGATTTAGTGTGGGTGGAGCTTTTAGTGTTAGAGGTTATCGTCAAGATGTTTTACTGGGAGATAATGGCTTGTTTAGTTCGGCAGAATTGAGGGCAACAGTTCTGCGTATTCCTAAGTGGGAAGCAAACTTAGAGTTAACTCCTTTTATGGACTTTGGCAAAGTATGGAATGTAGATGGAGAAAATTTGTTGGAAAATAATTTAGTTTCTATTGGTATTGGTATGCGTTTCCAAGTTAGGGATGATTTTACTGCTCGGTTAGATTGGGGTATTCCTTTGGTAGAAGTAGAAAATATTGGCGAAAGTTTACAGGAAAATGGGATATATTTTTCGGTGGAATTCCAACCATTTTAATCAATAGTTATTTGTCAGTAATCTATTAGTTAACAACTAAGAATGAATAAATCAAGCAAATTATTATTATTTTTTGTTAGTGCGCTTTTGGATATTTTCGGAATACAGCATCAAGAAACAGTCTGGGCAGATAATAAGCAAGAAATTCAAGTTATTGAACAACAAGCCCTAGAGCTTTATCAACAGAATAGATATACAGAAGCAATTGATTTATTGGCAACAGCGATCGAGCAGTACCAAGGACAAGGAGATCTGGTTGGTAGTGCGATCGCTATCCGCAATTTGGCTTTAATTCATCATAAATTGGGACAATGGAAACAAGCTAAAATTACGCTCAATAAAGCTCAAGCCATTATTGCAACTATTGATAATGAATCTGAGAAAAATCAGTTATTAGCACAAGTTTTAGAAGTACAAGGACAAATAGAACTATCTTTAGGACAAAGAGAAATAGCCTTAGCAACTTGGAAAAAAGCTACCGCTCTTTATCAACAACAAGATAATATTACAGGCTTTACTCAAGGAAAAATTTATCAAGCTTATGCTCTCCAAACATTGGGTTTATATTCTCAAAGTATCAAAATTTTAACCAGAGTCAATCAAGAATTAGTCGATCAACCCGATACTTTAATTAAAGCCAAAGCCCTGCTTAATATAGGTGACATTTTAAATCGTGTGGGTAGATACGAAGAAGCTCACAACGCCTTACAATCAAGTTTAGCGATCGCCCAAAAATTAGAGTCAAAGTCTACCATTGCCAATACCTTATTAAGTTTAGGGAAGACTGCTAGACTACAAGCTCAGCCAGAACAAGCCTTAGAATTGTATCAACAAGCTATAGAGGTATCACCCCAATCAGATATACTCTTACCAGGAAAATTAGAGCAACTAGATGTTTTAGTTGACTTACAAGAAATTGAAAATGCTACCAACTTAGCAGCAGAAATTGAAGAGCTTTTGGCTAAACTGCCTCTTCAGCAAACTATGATCGAGAGTAAGATTAGTTTGGCTCGTAATCTACTAGCACTCAATACTAAACCCCAAAAAACTATTCAGTTGCTAGTTTCAGCGATTCAACAGGCACAAAATTTAGGTATTAAACGAACAGAAGCAGAAGCATTAGGGGTTTTAGGTAATATCTATGAACTTCATCAAGAATGGCAATCAGCCCAAATAATAACCGAACAAGCTTTATTCATTACTCAGGGTATTAACGCTAAGGAATTAACCTATCAATGGCAATGGCAACTGGGGAGAATACTGAAAGCTCAAGGAAAAACTTCAGAGGCTATTTTTGCTTACACTCAGGCGACAGAAAATCTTCAAGCTCTTAGAGGCGATATAGTAGCAATTAGTTCCGATCTACAGTATTCTTTTAGCTCAGAGATAGAGCCAGTTTATCGTGAATTAGCAGTATTGTTATTACAACCAGAAGCTAGTCAAGTAGACTTAAATCAAGCTAGACAAGTAATCGAATCTTTGCAGTTAGCAGAATTAGATAATTTCTTCCGTGATGCTTGCTTGGACATTCAGCCTGTGCAAATAGATCGACTAGATACCACCGCAGCAATTATCTATACTATTATTCTTGGTAATCGCCTAGAAATAATTTCCGCTATTCCAGGTCAACCTTTACGTCACTATTCTCAGGAGATACCGTCGTCAGAGTTAGAGATTGTCATCACTTCTGCTAATAATCAGATCAATAAACCTCGCCGTGTTAATTTTGCCACCCTACAACAAGCTTATGATTGGCTAATTCGTCCTCTAGAAGCGGATATCAGAGCTAGTGAGATTGAAACATTAGTATTTGTTCCTGATGGTATCTTACGTAATCTCCCTCCTGCTGTTCTTCATGACGGAGAACAATATCTAATTGAAAAATACAATATAGCGATCGCTCCTAGCTTACAACTAATTGAATTACAAGCTAGAGAAGAAAATCGTCAGGAATTACTCTTAGCAGGACTTTCTCAATCCCGTCAGGGTTTTTCCAGCTTACCAGGAGTAAAAAAAGAAATTGAGCAAATTAAACCTTTATTTCCTTCAGCGATACTGCTGAATGAAAGTTTTACTGAGTTTAATTTTATCAATTTTACTAGTGAAACTCCTTTTCGAGTCGTCCACTTAGCAACCCACGGTCAATTTAGCTCGAATGCAGAAGATACTTTTGTGCTAACTTGGGATGATCGCATTAATATTGATGAATTGAGTCTTCTGCTGCGGGGAGATAGCAAACAATTACGCCCCATCGATTTACTTGTACTTAGTGCCTGTGAAACTGCTACAGGCGATCGATTAGCAGCTTTGGGGTTGGCAGGAATTGCTGTTCGGGCGGGAGCGCGTAGCACCCTAGCTTCTCTATGGTCAGTTAGCGATGAAGCTACTGTACCTCTCATGACTAATTTTTATCAAGAATTAGCACAGGGAAATGTTACCAAAGCTGAAGCACTACGTCGCGCCCAAATCTCTATCCTCAACCAAGAAAAGTTTTCTCATCCTTTTTATTGGTCAGCATTTATTTTGGTAGGAAACTGGAAGTGATAGTTAGGAATATAATCTAAGGCTAAAAAACTAGCTTTCGATGTGTAACTTTCCTCAAAGCAAATAACCTTTATTCGTCGGAAGTTAAAGCTTATTTTTTTCTGCTTACTCCTTTTAGTGGCAAAAAACCACGACACCAAAACTTAACCATAATCCAATGAATTTCTTGTTTGGACAAGTCTTTTCGTCAAGGCTGACTTTCAAATTGCTGAAAAGGGATTAAATCTACATTTACTTTAACGGGTTGATTAAGTGTTTTGCTTATCTCTATTGAAGCTCGATCGATTTTTTCTTGTATATTCGTCATGTCTTTTAGAGGTACTTCTAAATCTAACTCAATGTGTAGTAGACCGTCTTCTCGATACCGAGTGTTTAAAGAACGAAATTTGGCTGTGCCAGGAAAGAGTTGTGGTTGATTTTGTCTCAATTCAAATATGGTGCGAATGGCGATGGATCTAAAATAAAGTTGCCGAAGAGAAAAGCCCAGAGGTTCGAGCAATATTAATAAACCCAATAAGGCGACCATTAAGCCGATGGTTGCTTTTTTCAGGCTACCGTATCTTTGAAACAGAAAAACTAAACTGCCACTGAAGACAATTCCAGCCAAGTTCGTCACAAATAGTAGGAATGAACCTGCTGCTATGCTGCTTTCTACACCTCTAGATGCAGCGATTTCAGTTCCTAAGCTACCTAAACACAAACCAATCCCCACCACACTCAATGGTGGAACTAGGGCTACAGAGATAGCTACTCCAGGTAAGGCATTAGCAATACTTCTGCGAGTATTGGCAAAAGCCGCTGCTGCCCCCGCTGCTAGTGCTACACCTAAATCCAGAGAATTAGGGGTGGTTCGACCCAGGATTTCTGAGCCTACTGTTGTTAACCCCAGCACCTCAGTGGTCACATAGGCAATGACAATGACTAAAATAACTCCTGTTAGCAGGGTAAATAGGGAACGTTCTAGCAATCGTGGACTTAATACTACCAGTGCATAAGCTAAGCTTGCAATAGGATTCATCAGCGGGGCAATAATCATCGCCCCGATAATTGTCGCAGCACTATTAGTCAGTAAGCCAAACGTAGCGATCGCTGCTGCCAATGCTAGCAGTAAATAGAAGTTCCAAGCTGGAAGTGATGCTTGTAAAAAAGTCTGATTCAATTCACTAGCTGGAATAGGAGCTTCTCGCAGCACCCGCCAATCTTGAGTGAGACTCTGCCAAGATTGCTGGAAATATTGTTTTAGCTGGCTCAGCCAAGTCATAAAACGGGAAAATTCGCTTTTTTTCTCATTACACACCAGTATACAGCTTAATAAATGTATAACTAACTTATTCATCCACAAAGCAACTACACTTTGTTCTAATTTCTGGCAAATACTACTATATTCATCCTCAGAAAAATGGGTAATACTAGCTTCTTCAATTTCAATAGAGCGGTTGCGATCGCTGTAATAATTGATAGCCTTATATAATATCTGCCAGGAGGATGCTGGCAAATTTCGACAATTAGCCTTTCTACTTGTTGGTCAAATTGATTAGTTGGTGCCTGGCTCATATTTTTTTTCCCCATCATACACCGTCCTACCTATTTACTTATCAGCTTTAATTAGCATTTTTTCGCAGTTTGAGAATTTTTTTGGGGATTTACATTATGTTTTCTGTAGCGTACATAATGCGATCGCTAAATCTACGGTTCTCAAACAAAAAAAGTTGGATTTAGCAATCGCACTATAGATCTTAAATGGGTTCTATAGAAGTTATAATATCTATAGAAATCAAAAGAAAAAAATGGCAGGAAAAACTATATCAGCCTACACAGACTCTGAAACTGCGTCACGCGTAGGAATAATAGCCAAAGTAGAACAAAGAACCCAAGCCCAGATTGGGGGAATGGCCTTGAAATTGTTTGTTTCTTTACCAAAAGAGGCAAGGGAGGCATTATGGCAAATTGAAACCATAGCAAATGGACAAGACTGGGAATCCTTGATGAATGAGGTGACAAGGACTATCTTAAATGTTCAATACAAATTAGCCTCTCAACAGGTGATAGAACAAATGAAGGTGGAGAAACTAGAAAATTTAGATAGTGAAGATGAGATTTTGCAAACAGCAGTCAATTTGACTGGTGATGAATAGGAAGTTACGTTTATGTCTCGATCTCAATATTTGGTGTGCTGCTTTGCTATCGGAGAAAAAAGGAAGGTCGGGTACATCAAGTCAAAGACTTGTGGAGATAGTGAGAGAAGGCAAAAGTTCTTTAGGGGAAGTTCAATTAATCATATCTTGGGGGATGCTTAATCGCTTGAGAAAAGTGCTAGAAAAAGATTTAGGTGTATCTTCTCTAGCAACCATGATGTATATTAATGCGATTCGAGGATATGCACAGCTAGGAGTATCACTCACTTTAGGCGGTACAGGTGTAACTCCAATTCAAGATACAGAGGACGTGCATGTTCTCGAAACAGCTTTAGCAGGACGAGCTAACCTATTAGTTACCGCTAATTTCAAAGATTTCTTATGTGATGATACACAATTAATAATTCCCCAACGTCACGCTATTCATATTGCCCCTAATCATCGTTTTCACATTGTTCATCCTTACGTAATGATGGATTGGCTTCATCAGGGTCAAATGCCGGAATTAGTTCAAAATTAAATTAAACTCAAAAATTATCTTAAGCGATCGCTAAATCCAACTTTTTTGGCTTGAGTTACTATTTTTTTGGCTTTGTACTGAATAAATAACTCGAACACACCTAAAACGCGAAGCGTTTAGCGGGAGAGTGTCAAAAATTGAGAGGCTATTACATCACAAGATAACATTTCAAATGCCTGTGAGAGCGTTTATTGGAGGGATTTCGAGAGGTATGGAGAATAGGGGGGTCGAACCTTAGCTTTTTATCTTTGAATACCTTGTACTCACTCATTTAACCACTTATAGAGTCAAAAGTGAGTACAAAATGAGTCCTAGTTTTGCTACAGGCTATGAACGCCTATTAGAGCTATTTCAAGACGCTCAAAAGCAATCTCCCAAAGGAGTAAGCTTAAAACGTAAAGGTACTAAAAACAGCCAAAGAGTATATCTACAATTCAAGTTAGGGAATAAAGCTAGACAACCATATGCTTGTAATTGTCCGTTTTCTCTAGATGGTATAGCTAGTGCATTAAAAAAAGCTAACTTGGTAGCCGACAAACTTTCTAGCTGTACCAGTGAGGTTGAATTCTGGGAATGGTATGACAAAGAAATTAAGGAAATAAGTAACATCCAGAATGATCTCCTTACTTTTGGGGAAGTAATCACCCAGATAGAGAATGAGTTTTTTAGTGGCTACAGACTATTTAAGAAACCGCCAGAAAAACGAGATAGAAATCACCCTAGCGATCGAACCAGTTACCAAAGAGTCTATTTTAGATATTATCAGCATTTACCCCAAAATAAGCCAATTAATCTTAAAGATATCCAATCCGTAATAAATAAGTGGGAAAAAGGAACTAAGAGCTATGAAAATGTAGTTTCAGTAATGAAGAAATTGGTTCGTACCGCTAAAAAGAGAGATATCCTAGATGAGCTAGAAAATTTAAATAGCAAGCAAATTAAATTCAATAAAAAGCAAACTATAGGGTTAAATGAGTTTTTAGAATGGCGTGATAAAGCATTGGGTATTACTGAAGAATTGCATTTTAATGCCAATTTAGAAGTAAGGCAAAGCTGGCTATGGGTATTCTCAATGTGTATTCAATACGGAATGAGAATAAGTGAAGTTTTTGCTATTAAGAACCTTTATGGACTTTATTCTAATAAAGAATTAAACATAGATATACCAGCTTATAATGACCCTGGTAATGAAGGGAATATTATCTATATTGGTAAAAAAACAATAATAGGTACTACCATTAAAACTGGTGATAGATTCTCAAGATTAGTAGTACCGCCTAACTATCCAAGGTTGACAGAAAAATTAGATACTTTAAATCCAAAACTACCTACCAACAAACCAAGAAAAGATAGTCAACACGATACGATAGTTAATTTTTTAGCGCGTACCGCAAGAAGTTACTTAGTCGAATGGAAGGCACCATTTACACAAACCCATGCTGATAGACATCTATGTAATCTGTTAGGAATGCAAGCTGGTATAAAGCAAGAAATTAGAGCACAATCTTTAGGACATACACCGCAGTCTAATGAAGCTAGCTATAAATCTGCACAAAGCATACAAACACAGTTAGATGTATTGAGATATTCCAATCAGGATGCTATTGACTTTGTAGCTGC
>JBFRWE010000052.1:0-20070 GCA_051439345.1 Xenococcaceae cyanobacterium | reverse complement strand
TTGGGCAATTCTAGATTCAGTTTACCCCTTTACGGTACTCTTAAGCTCATTGCCATTAAGATTCTAAAATTTGTCTAAAATCTTGCTTATCTAAAAAAATAGCTCTAATTCCTCAGAAAAATTGGAATTCATAGACAATATCTGTAATGGGAAAGATAGAACACAACTCTTTGACTATGCGTATTTCCATTAACCTTGATGCCAATATAGATGGTGGGAATTTTGATTTGATGCGGTTATTAAACCTTTTCTGTCTGTGGCATCTTTGAGCAAAAGGTAAGTTGCGATTAATTCTTCGTCCCCGTCTTACTCTACGCTGTAAAGCTCGACCTCGAACATTTTTAATTATTTGGCCATTCTTAATTACCGCCGAACCTAGACGTTCTTTAACTCTTTGGAATGGCAATACAGCATGACCACGAAATAAAGTTACTTGCGAACTTTGAACTCCAAACCCCGAATAGGATTGGCCTGGGTCGCAACCGACTACTATAAGTTGGGTTTTAGTATCAGAAGGTTCTTGAATTAACTGAACATAATAAATTCCCAAGTCGTTCCATTTGCCAATTGCTTTGCCATCTCTAACCCATCTTCTGGCACGGCTAGCCTTAGTGGGCATGGCAGCAGAACCATCTGGATTTTGGACTGGTACTCTTGAATTCATAAAGTGATAAACCTCATGTGAGTAAAACGTCCCTAAGAGCATCGGAATCAGCATTTCTTGCCACTATGCAACGCCTATAATCAGTAGGCTTTGAGAGGTACGGGTTAGGGAAACGCCCGAACGTCAGTAACAGATCCCGACTCTATGCTCTAGTAAACACTTAGCTTTGACTGATTTCAAAGCCCCTTCCTCGCGCTAGCAGGGAGGGGTTGTTTACGCCATTTATTTGATTCTGAATTTTTTTTGCCTTAATTAACCGAAACGACCACTGACATACTCCATCGTGGCTTCTTCGCGAGGATTTTGGAAAATCACTTCTGTGCGATCGCACTCAACTAAATAACCTTGACGCGCCCCTTTTTCGGTAGTTTTTACGTTAAAGAAAGCTGTCAAGTCTGCTACCCGTGATGCTTGTTGCATATTGTGAGTAACAATCACAATGGTATATTTTTCTTTTAGTTCATGAATTAATTCTTCTACCTTGAGGGTGGAAATAGGATCTAAGGCTGAACAAGGTTCATCCATCAAGATTACATCTGGTTGAAGCGCGATCGCTCTAGCAATGCATAATCTTTGTTGTTGTCCCCCAGAAATAGCTAAACCACTTTGTCTTAATTTATCTTTTACTTCATCCCAAAGTGCAGCTTGAGTTAAAGATCTTTCGACCAACTCATCCATATCTCCTTTATAACCATTGATTCTTGCCCCAAAAGCAATATTGTCATAAATTGTTTTAGGAAAAGGATTAGGTCGTTGAAACACCATCCCAATTCTTCTCCTGACTTGGACAGGATCGATATCTTTAGCGTAGAGGTTTTGATTGTGATATGTAATTACACCTTCAAGATGGAAGATAGGGATAAGATCGTTAAGACGGTTGTAGCATCTTAATAAAGTGCTTTTTCCGCAACCAGATGGTCCAATAAATGCTGTAACTTTATTTTTAGGAACATCGAGATAGATGCCTTTTAGGGCTAAAAAATCACCATAATAAACATTTACGTTCTCAGCCTTCAGCACTGTCTCTGTCTGATTGGCAGTTGCCTGTGGTTGAACCATATAGAAAGTCTCTTAGTTGTTGAAAAATAATTTTAAACTTGCTCATCTTTGATTCTACCCAAAAAAGATTATGAAAACTTTAATTTCAACCCAATTTTTATTAACCTTTTCTTAACCTAAGTTGAATTGACTGAGCAAGCAGAGGCTCAGGAAAGCCTACGTTTAGAGTCGTTAATACTTGCTACCGTATCTACAATTCTTGAATTCGTAAACGATACAATAGTATTAAAGAGATAGGTTTTTTTGGCTATGTTTAAACCCAAAGATAAACAACCAAATAAAATCTTTAGCCTTGCTACGGGGATAATTGTGGCGATCGCTTCAGTTTCTGTTTTGTCTCCTCTAGAGGTATTAGCCCAAAGTCGATCGCTTTCAGCTAGAAGCGCGCAAAAAGAAACTCTCTATCTGAATAACGATCGCACTTATTACTATAACCTGATAGCCAACAGAAGAGGAGTGATTGATGGAATTGTTATTCCTGGGGGAGCAACTATTGTTGGCAAATATGTTCCTGCTAAAGGAGGATTGAGGTATGTAGCTGACGCCGTAACTTACGATCGATACAGTTATCGTATCGGTGCTAGTTCTGGAGTAATAGAAGATGTTAAAGACCCCAGAGATAGATCGGTAGGCGCAATTGCTGGAGATGCTGCTATTGGTGCTGCGGGAGGAGCAATTATTGGTGAAATTTTTGGAGATGCTGGTGTAGGCGAAATCCTTGGTGGTGCAGCAGCAGGAGTCGCAATTGGTAATATTACTGCCGATCGAGTTGTAGTTATTAAGCCCAATGCAGCGATCATTTTATACGATAGATAGGCAAATTAAGTAGTTAGGAGTTAGTAGTTAGTAGTTAGTATTGATTTCCAATAACCAATGACTATTTGTATTGCATATAAATAGGGGTTTAGCAGTGCCAAAACCCCTACTATTTTCATATTTTTTTACTTACAAAGAAATCCTGATGGGAGTGCGATTTGCTTTTACTTCAAATCCTACTGGTCTAATCAAGGAGACCCCAGTCATTTCTTCTGGTTGAGGTATGTTTAAGATCTCAAGTATAGTTGGGGCTACATCGGCTAAACGACCATCATTCCTTAAGTTTACTTCTGTTCCGTGTCCAGGGATTTTCCGTTTTTCCCCTTCAATTAAAATAAACGGTACTGGATTAGTAGTATGAGCCGTCCAAGGATTACCTGCTTCATCTCTCATGTATTCCGCATTACCGTGATCGGCAGTAATGAGAGTTGTTCCCCCTGCTTTAATAATTGTATCTAGTAGTCTTCCTAGACAGAGATCGACAGTTTGAATTGCTTCGATTGCTGCTGCCATATTGCCTGTATGACCTACCATATCAGGATTAGCGTAATTGACTACAATCAAAGAGTAAATTTGCTGTTTGACTGCTTGGCAGACTGCATCTGTCACGGCTTCTGCCGACATAGCGGGAGCGCGATCGTAAGTTGCAACCATGGGACTTTGAATTAGTTTTCTCTCTTCTCCCGTAAAAGGTTCTTCTAAGCCACCATTAAAGAAATAGGTAACGTGAGGATACTTTTCCGTTTCTGCTGTACGAAATTGACGTAAACCTTTTTCTGCTATGACTTGACCCAAGATATTGGTTAAATTCTGTGGTTTAAACGCTACTTCTACAGATAAACTAGGGTCGTATTGGGTAAAAGTAACAAAGTTGAGGGGTGTAATTAACTCTCGTTCAAAACCATCGAAATCTGGTTGAACGAAAGCATAGGTAAGCTGCCTAGCTCGATCTGGGCGAAAATTGAAGAAAATAATTCCATCTCCAGGTTCAACAGCACCAGTATTAATTCTGATAGGAGGTATAAATTCATCAGTGATGTCTTGAGCATAGAAGTTTTTGAGAATTTCTTCTGCCGATCTTCCATCGATCGCCTCTTCTGTAGTAATTACATCGTAGGCTTTCTTGACTCGATCCCAACGTCGATCGCGATCCATCGCATAATAACGACCGCTAATCGTCGATATACGTCCTATTCCTACTCTATCTATATAAGCTTGAATTTTACTGATTGCTTGGACACCTTCTTTGGGGGTAGTATCTCGTCCATCAGTGATGGCATGAATGCAAACATCAGCGATCGCATTCAGCTTGGCTAAATCTAGTAGTCCTAAAAAATGTTGAAGATGAGAATGTACTCCTCCCTCTGAACAAAGACCAATTAAGTGGAGTTTCTTCCCAGAAGACTGCAATTTCTCGCAGATATCTACTAACACTGGATTATGGAAGAGTGAACCATCTTCAACTGCATCAGAAATTCTTACTAGTTCTTGTGGTACTATCCTTCCTGCACCCAAATTTAGGTGTCCTACTTCGGAATTACCCATTTGACCTTCAGGCAAACCAACTGCTTTACCTGAAGTACGGATTAATGTACTAGGATAGGCTGCCTGTAGGCTATCAAAAATCGGCGTTTCAGCAGAAGCGATTGCATTTGCTTCTGCTTTCTCGCGATAACCCCAGCCGTCTAAGATTACTAGCACCACTGGAGATATAGGTGCTTGCGCCATAATTTTTGCCCTATTTTAGTTAACTGCTACGCACATAAGATGATAACATCCAAACCGAATTTCATTGCGATTAATTCTACCAAAAAAAGTAAATTATTATTTTTTTTTATAAAATTTAGCTAAATGTTATCTTCAAAATGCTTAATTTTGGTTGTCTTGCGATTTTTTATTCAAAGCAGTTTGCCATAATATAGTGATTTTTCAGCTAATCTTAGCTTTTGTTAATGATTTTGTTGCCAATGTAAATAAATATAATATTATTTATATTTATTCAATAGTATATTTATTTTTTCGATTTTCTTGAAGAATTTTAATTACTTTTATCCAAAAACTAAAGCTTTTACCTTAATAAATGACTTTCATATATTCTGCATCTAATTATGAAGTACTAGGGTTATTAATTAACTAAAAAAAGTCTTTGTTAGTAACCATGAAATCAAGAGAATAGCAATAATCTGAATCTCATTAATTTCTATGATGATCGATTATTTTAGAAAGTATCAGAAGATCATCTCCTATTTTTAAATGAACTGCTTGACTATAACCGATCGCGATCGCTCTCCTTGCGGGATCACAAATATTTCTCCTGCCAAGTTTATGATAATTCGGCAGTGTTTCTTATACAGGATCAAATACTTAGACACCAATAGAGAAAGACTTATCTAGATTAGCTAATTCAAAAATAATGGCTAAAGGATTAAGATCGGGATAACTCAAACAATAAGTTTGACAACTATATGTCTTTTTTGATAACTAAAGCAAGGCAATATTTATTAGTAATTTATTCGCTGTTATGATTATCTTTTTACCTATATTTATCTAGTTTAAAATCGACTTGTATTTAATTAATAAGTACAATTTTGCTTTGCTTATTAATTATTTTCTGTTTTTGTGCTTATTCAGGCAAAAAATTAACTTTTTTTTAATAATTGAAGGATATTTTAAATACGCCAAATAGCATCCGCAACGAGAGAAACATCATGCATTTGCTCAAGATCATGAATTCTTAAGATATCTGCACCCTGGGCGATCGCGCTACAACAAGTAGCTGCTGTTCCCCAAATTCTGGCTTGAGGATCGCTTTTTTGGAGGATATGACCAATAAAACTTTTACGGGAAGTTCCTACCAAAATAGGTACATTCAAAGGGTGAAATTCTGTCAAACGTTGTAAGATTTCCAGACTTTGTTGAGCAGTTTTAGCAAAGCCAATGCCAGGATCGGCAATTATATGAGACTGGGGGATTCCTAACTCGATCGCTTGGTGAATTTGTTGGTGAAGAAAATTGTATATTTCTGCGATTAAATTATCATAATTAGTTAAATTTTGCATGGTTTTGGGTGTACCCCGCCTATGCATCAAAATAATCGGTACTTGCAATTGAGCAACTGTAGGTAGCATATCATCATCAAAAGTACCCCCAGAAATATCATTAACTATATCTGCACCAACTTCGATCGCCGCTTGAGCAACTTTTGCTTTAGTGGTATCTATAGAGATAGGAATAGAAGTTTCTTGACGTAGCCTTTGGATAATCGGAATAACTCGACTTAATTCTTCTTCTAGAGTAATTTCTTCTGCATTTGGTCTAGTCGATTCACCACCAATATCAATAAGATCTGCTCCATGATTAATCATATATTGAGCATGAGCTAGAGCAGCATCTAATTGATTAAATCTTCCTCCATCGCTAAAGCTATCAGGTGTAAAGTTCAAGATCCCCATTAGATAGGTTTTCAGACCCCAATCAAAAGTATGTTTTCTAATTACTAAAGGTGTATATTTGGATTTACGCTCGTTAGTCATGGAGTAAAAAGCAACAAGATTTTCCTCGATTATTATAAAATTCATGGGAGTATCTCTAGGCAATCCCATGAAGCTATCACCCCAAGAAAAAGATAAATTATTAATTTTTACGGCTGCACTCTTAGCAGAACGCAGAAAAAATAAAGGATTAAAACTAAACTATCCTGAAGCTGTAGCCTACTTATCTGCTGCTATTCTTGAAGGAGCAAGGGAAGGTAAAACTGTTACAGAATTAATGAGTTATGGTATCACTCTCTTAAAACGAGATGATGTGATGGAAGGTATCCCTGAAATGATCCCAGAAGTACAAGTTGAAGCTACCTTTCCTGATGGAACCAAATTAGTCACAGTCCATAATCCGATTAGGTAGTTATAAGCTATCAGCTTTTAGCTTTTAGTAAAAGTAGGATGGGTAAATCCGATTGATAAAGTGTACTTTATATCTTTAATAATCTCTAATCCTCAAAAACTATGATTCCAGGCGAAATTATTACTCAATCGGGAGAAATTGAATTAAACCAAGGGCGCGAAACTCTAACTCTAACTATAGCTAATACAGGCGATCGACCAATTCAAATCGGTTCTCATTTTCATTTTTATGAAGTTAATTCGGCTTTACAATTCGATCGCGAACCAACCAAAGGAATGCGTTTAAATATTCCTGCGGGTACAGCAGTAAGGTTTGAACCAGGTGATGAAAAAGAAATAGAATTAGTAGCGATCGCGGGGAGTCGTCAAATTTATGGGTTTAATGGTTTAATCAATGGCAAAGTATAGAATTATTCTTCAATAGGACAAATTTGGATGTGCTTCGAGTAGTTAGTAGGGAGTAGGGGTGTAAGGCTTGCGTCCTAGTAGTTAGTAACCACTAACATTATTTTTTATTACTTAGTACAGCAAATACAAAGTTTAAAAATGCAATTTTTCTCTAATATTCCCTCTCTAGTCAAAGAAATTGTCGAAGAAACAGGATATGTTGTCCTACCTGATTTAATTACTCCAGAAGAAGCCAAAATAGCACGGGATCTGGTACTGCAATTGGCTAACCAAGAAAGACAAACAGAAGAATTAGTTATTCAAGGAGCAAAAGAAAGATTGTATGGCTTAATTTATAAAGGAAAAATTTTTCGTCAGTTAGTACAACATCCTCAGATACTTGCTCTAATTCAAACCATTTTAGGGGAAGATATTATTTTGGGAGGGTTTTCTGCTCATATTCTTCATCCTCAAGCAGAAAGAATGGGAATCCATGTAGATTATCCTTATTGGGCAATGACACCCCCTTATGCTCCCTACCCTATTTTGGAAATACAAGTAATTTGGTTAGTAGAAGATTTTACCGAAGAAAACGGCGCGCCTTTATTTGTTCCGAATAGCCATAAATTGACCACCAAACCAAATTTACAACAGTTTGAACAAACAGCCCAAAAAATTATTGGCAAAGCGGGATCGGCGATTATTTCCCATGGGCTTTGTTGGCACGATACTTCTGTTAATCTAACCGATCGTCCTCGTGTATCTATTTTAGGGAATTATACTCCTCAGTATATTCATCCCTTAGAAAACCATTTATTTGCTTATCAGGCAGAGGTAGTTGAACAAGCTACACCTCAATTAAGACATTTACTCAGGCATAGTTGGCGATCGAGTCAAGAGCAAATTTTTGATATGGATTTTAAAATAGGGGAATAAACCTCAGTCAGGGGTCCTTTCAGGGGTATGATTTTAAGATTTGACGGTTGAGACGGGCAGAGGAAGCGGAGGAAGCAGAGGAAGTAGAGGGGGAAAAGCCCATTCTTTCGTTCTAACTAGAGTTAAGATTTTCAACTTTATTAAAAACATACACTTGAAAGAGTCAGGGGTCAGGATTTAGAAAGGTTTTAGCCAAATTACGAAGATTGTTCTTTTGGTGCTATTCTACGGATCTCTGAATAAAAAGTAGTTTGCATTCTCCCAGCTCGATCTTTAATGACAGTGGTACGCAAACGTAAATTTTCTCCAGCAAACCATTGCCTTTCTTCAGCATAAATATCTTCTGTGTCGATAGTTAAAGTTAGGGCTTCATCTTCACCTAAGATATAACTACCCAAAAAACCAGCATTAACAGATGCTTTGAGTAGGTTGCCAATCTGAGGATTTTCGCGATCGGGAACTAGAATAAGTAAAGAATTGCCTTGTTGTTTTGGTTTACCCCAGTCAACAGAATTATCCCAACTGTATTTAAGCCCACCTAAACTTAAATTAGGTTCAATCTTATGTTGCTGACACAGAGTTACAATCTGAGGATGGTCTGGCTGAATAAATTCTACAGTGATATTAGCTTTACTGCTTTCTGTTTTGCTGCCATCTAGATGATAGTTGGTGCGTTGAGTAAACCATTCTCCTGCACTAGATTTTAAAAATGTTTTTATATCCATAAAAAAATTAGTTAGCTTTGTCAAAATTGAATATTTATAATACCAGTGAACTGTAAGTAGAGAAAAACCTAGTAGATGTAATCATCAATCAACCTACCAGTCGAAATTATCAAAAAGCTTGTAAATTCATACTTACTACTTATTACTGACTACTTAGTCTTTCTCAACCGCTCGATTAGGACTTCAAGAAGTCTATTGCTGTAGGCGTTGTAAAGAAATAAGTGCAGCTTGACTCACTTGCGGGTGACTATCTCTAGCTAAAAATTGAAGAGCAGAAATGCTTTTATCTGTATTGAAGTTACCCAAGGCTTCTGCTAGTCTTTGTCTAATTAACCAATCTTCTGAACCTGCAAAACGAAGCATAGATTCTGTTGCCTCTACTGCGCCAATTTCCCCCAAAGCTGCGATCGCTGCCTGTTGCAATACTATCTCTTTGCTGTCTAATGCTTCTAGCAATACCTCTTTAGCTCTAATATCTTGGAGATTACCTAAAGACACAGCAGCACTAAAACGTACTAGCCAATTAGTATCTTCATAGAAAGCCCTAACTAGAGGTTCAAATGCTCTTTCATCTCCTAAGTAGCCTAAAGCTCCTGCTGCATCAGCACGAATCCCATAGTCATCATCTCCTTCTAGCAGTTTAACCAAAATAGGATAGCACTCTTCTGTTGGTTTTACACCCAAAGCAAACACTGCCATCGATCGCACAGGTAAGATTTCATCGTTCAATACCTTTTTAATTAGAGGTACAGCATCCGCAGCCGAAACCTCTCGTAAAGAAACTAAAGCTAAAAGGCGATCGCGAGAATTCGGACTTTCAAGCTGAGTAGACAGTTTTTCTAAATCTATCATCTTAAATTAACTGTAAATTATTATTACTGCTTGGTATAAAAAATATCTTAATGGATTTTTATGGGGAGACGGGAAGTATTATGGCGATCGGCGAAGCTGGCATTGCGCGCTCGGCTGGTTAAAAAACAAAAACGATAAAATATAAAAAAAGTTATCTCTCTAGAAACACAATTTAAAATGACTCCTAATCCCCAGATAGTCAAATCAGTTGAACAACTGAATTATCGCGTTACTGTCGGCGATGTTGCAGCACAAGCGGGACTAGAACTAAATTTAGCGCAGCAAGGATTACTCGCTTTAGCTGCCGATGCTGGCGGACATATGCAAGTAGCAGATTCAGGAGATGTTGTCTATTTGTTCCCCAAAAATTTTCGCTCTATTCTGCGGGATAAGTATTGGAGTCTGAGACTACAACAGTGGTGGGGCAAAGTTTGGAAGGTACTATTTTACATAATTCGGATCTCTTTTGGAGTTGTTTTAATTGCTTCGATCATTTTGATGTTAGTAGCGATCGCAGTTATTGTAATTTCAATTAGTTCTAGCCGTGATGGGGACGATCGCGATCGAGGATATAATCGCGGAGGTGGTTTTATGTTTATACCCCGCTTCTGGATTGGCGATTTATTTTGGTTTTTTGACCCAGACTATAATACCCGTCGTCGTCAACGCAGACAACAAACTTCTGGACAGCATGAAATGAACTTTCTAGAAGCTATTTTCTCTTTCCTGTTTGGAGATGGTAATCCTAATGAGAATTTAGCAGAAGAAAGATGGCAAAAGATCGGTACTGTAATTCGGAATAACAATGGTGCGGTAGTTGCCGAACAAATTGCCCCCTATCTAGATGAAACTGATGCTGACGAAGATTATATGTTGCCAGTGTTAAGTCGTTTTAATGGTTATCCAGAAGTATCCCCCCAAGGAGAAATTATTTATTATTTTCCTGAATTACAGGTAATGGCGAAGGAGCGAAAAACCCAGTCAGTATCTGCTTATCTAAAAGAGAGTTTATGGCGTTTTAGTCAGGCAAATAGCGGACAAATTATGTGGGCTATTGGTTTAGGTGCGCTTAACTTAATTCTAGCTTTAGTATTAGGTTCTCTACTCCAAGATGGTGCGATTGCTGAACAATTAGGAGGGATAGTTGCTTTAGTTGCTTCTATTTACTGGTTACTGTTGGGTTATGGTACTGCTTTTTTAGTAACTCCTCTAATTCGCTATTTCTGGATTCAAGGACGTAATAGTAAAATAGAAAACCGCAATTCTCTTCGTCAAGCAAAAGCAGTTACTCTCAATCAAGTAGATGAAGATTTACAACAAAAAATAGATTTCGCTCGTCAATTTGCTCAAACAAAAGTGATTAGCGATCGCGATGTTACTTATACAACTGAAACAGATTTACTAGATCAGAATCTCCAAAATATAGAGCAAGGCGATCGAGAATGGCAACAACGATTAGAATCTGGCTCTTAAGATATGGCAGAGGCAGAGGGAGCAGAGGAGCGGAGGTGCGGAGGGGCAAGGGAGATAAGTAACTAACGACTAACGACTAACGACTAAAAATAGATAAGGCAGTTGAATTATCCTCATAACCTATGTAGCTACTTCTATAATTCAGGATATAAATAAAGCGTAAGTAGATGTTCCAATTTTCTTATGTTACCCAATGGCGATCATCAACCACAATCTCAGGATAATTCGTGGTTAAGTCTGGAGATATACGTTAGGGCTAATCAGCCTGAATTATTAGAGGGATTAGATCATTGGCTCAAGTTAAATTTGATCGGCGAAGCGCAAGTAAAAGCAATATGTCGCCAAAATTTAAGCTGTGCTTTACCTGAAAGAAAAGTAGTAGCAGTCACTTCAGATATTCAAGAAAGTACACCAAAAATACCAGCCAGCACTTTAGTAAAGGCTACACCCAAAACTAATCTTATTACTCAACTATGGCAAGGATTTTTAGATGAGTTAAGTATTCGCTGGTTATTATTTCTGGGTATATTTTTAGTTGTTGTTTCTTCTGGGGTTTTAGCAGCAAGTCAATGGGATAATTTTCCTAGATTTGGACAATATTTTATTCTGTTAATTTATACTCTTAGCTTTTGGGGCGTTGGTTTTTGGTCAAGTAAACAAAATAACTTAAAGTTAACTTCTCAGACATTAAGCTCGATCGCGACTTTACTTGTACCAATAAATTTTTGGGCGATTAGTCAGTTTGGTTTGGGTGCTAATATCCTAGAATGGATTACTATTGCGATCGCCTTTATTACTCTAACTACTACTAGTTGGTTATCAACTAAACTTAGTAAGTATAATACAAATAGGTTTTTCCTGTCTCTTTTCTTGTTAGTTAGTTATCTACATTTAGGTTGGTATTTGCCTCTGTTTCCAGCTATTGCAATATATGGCGGTATTATCGCAATTACTGTGATTCACTACCGATTTTTATTGCCCCAGAAAAAATATCTCACTGTTAATTTATTATTTTTATTATCGGCTTGGTCGTTATTATTAGCTAGGGGTTTAATTAATAGTATATATACTGAAAATTTCCTCCAATATAATTTAGCGATCGCGTTATTTGGCTGGCTATTATCGACAATTTATCTAACTAGAGAAAGAAAGCATAAGTTAGAAGAATCTAAAGCTAAGCAAGAGACAGAATTAAAGACAACAGGTGATTTTTTGAGCCGAATTTGGCAATTTATGAGTATTCTGCTCTTGAGCATTACTTGGATGCTGTCCGTTGTAGCAGGAATTTGGGATGCTGAAATATTCTTCTGGCAAACTGTATTAATAAGTTTCTTAGCTATCCATTTATTGAGTCAAAGATTAACTCTTTATTGGCATAAACGAGATTTAACTTACATCTTTTTGCTTGGCTTACAAACTCTATATATCTCTAAAGAATTAATTCCTTCCAGTTTACGCAGTGAGGCTTTAAATCTTGCAGTAACAGTTAGTAAAACTGAATATTTTCCTGAGTCAGTTTTTAGCGTAACTCTTTTTCCCTATGTAATCTTATTTGTTTTTGTCGCAACTTGGCTATATCGTCGTCAAAAACCAGATTTAGCTTTATATGCAGAAGGTTTAACTTTAATATTAGGTATATTTTTAACTAGTTTAAGTTTCTCTAATCCTACTTGGCGATCGCTTAATTTGCTATTTTCTACTGTTACCCTTGGTTATGTTGTCTCAATTCGTAAGCCAATTAGAATCAATTTAATTTATGCTACTCATCTACTGGGTTTATTTACAATAACTAGTTCAATTTATGCTATTTTCCCTGATTTGAGTCGAGCAGTTTGGGGTACTATTTTAGTCTTACTAATGGCTGGGGAATGGGGTGTTTATATTCTTCAAGCAAAACAACCGAGTAAGGGCGGTTCGTCCTTCGGATTCGACAGTTTGCTTATGTCGGGAAACCCGCCCACCGCAACTGCCTCACGAACCGCCCTTACAGAATCAAGTGTCTTATCCTTTCTAAAGCAAAGCTGTTGGTATTTTGGTTTATTCCTAGGAGCAATTAGCTATACCTGCTTTCTTGCTCAAATTACAGTAACTACCACTCCTGGTGCTTTTCGTTGGGGATTAATCTGGTTAGTTACCCCTGGAATGTTAACCCTGGTTGCTAAGTATACCCGTAAGATAGAAAAGCGTCGATTAGCAACTTTACTCAGTTGTACTACTTTAATTACGGCTCAATTATTATTATTTGGTCAACTCGAAACTAGATTTATTGGGTTAGCAGTGGCAATAGGATTGATGCTAGTCAATGCCTATCATCTCCGTCGCACGGTAGTAACTATAATTCATGTTGGTTTTGCAGTTAGTCTGATTCCTAGTCTGCTTTATGGTTTTGTTAACGACTGGAATTGGTTAGTAGTTGGTGCAGTAAGTATTCTCGGTTTATATAAATTTCGCCGATATCTACAACAAAATCTAGAGACACCTAAATTGTCTTATTTTTCTCAACGGAATAACTATGGAATTTTGGGAGTGGGAGCAGAGCCAAAAAATTTAAGATTAATTGATAAATATAGCAAAGCTGCGGATTATTGGGCGATCGCAGTTATTACTTGGGAAATATTGTTCTTGAGCCTTATTTATGTTGATATTTCTGAATTTAATGCTTATTTCCAGTATCTACTAACAACAATTTTAATTACTAGGGCAATTTTTTGGCGTTACCGACAACAACCCAACAACCTAATTTTATATACCGTTGTTTGGCTGATTGAGTTATTAGTAGCAGGATTAATTACACTAATTGGGGGTAATAGTTTAACCTTAGCCATTGCCAATACTATTTTAGGCTTATTATCTCTGGGTTTAATCCATCGGCTAGCAACAAACTCTTTAACTTGGGGAAGACTAAACCTGGCTTATATTCCCCTAGTTTATGTAGTTTTAGGTATGATTCCCAGATTGTCATACTTCAATGCCTACACGGGATTATTAACTTTGGGAGCAGCTATTATCCTCGTTAATACCAATCCGAGTGAGCCTAACACAAATCGAGTAATTAAATATATTGCCTTGGCAGGAATATCTCTGGGTATCTATGAATTAGTTATCTATCAGATGCAACTTTCCTCAGGAGGTAGTATTGCCGATGGTTTAACTATCTTAGCCTTAGTCGCTGCTGCGATCGCTTTTTCCTATCGTCTGGGTGCATGGTGGTATCAGCAAAGGCATCAAACAACTATTTTTAGTATTAGTCTCGATCGATTTATCTTAATTGCTCATATTCACTGGGCAATAAGTAGTATTCTGAAAATTATTGCTGCCAGTATCGCGATCGAAAGTGTTACCCCACGTTTAACTCCTATTAGTATTGCTACTAGTTTTTGTCTTGGTGCTTATGCTCTCATTCAAGGTAGAGAAACTGCATCAGAAGATACAATAACTAATCGAGCTAATGACTGGTGGGTATATGTAGGGATAGTAGAAATTGCTGCTACCTTAGTTTACAGTCGGCTAATTATTAGCAAACTTAGTTTATTCGATCCTCTACGGGTTATTTTCACCTGTGCCATTGCTCTAATTATCTATCAAATACCCTGGCAAAATTTCGGTTGGCGAGTAACTCCTTGGCAACACACTGCTTTGACTATTCCTGCTCTAATGGCTTTAGTGACAGCAGAAGATATTTCTTATATCAGTTTATTATGCACGGCAATTTTTTATCTGCGTATTGCCTACTATCAAAAAAACCTTCGTTGGAGTTATGTCAGTTTAGGATTTATTAACTGGGGAATTATTCAGCTAGTTTGGCAATATAACCAAGAATTTATTTGGATAGCAGGAATTATTAGCTTATCAGTTTTGTATATTGCTCAATTCGATCGTTATTTTCAATCTCATCGCCAACAAAGACACTATCTCCGTCTTGTGGGTAGTAGTATTCTCTGTGGGACAGCACTTTTCTATCAAGGCATCGGCATTATTCCTAGTGTAATTGGCTTTGGTCTAATTTTTATAGGTTTAGGTCTAAAAATCCGCGCTTTCTTATTTGCAGGAACAATCACACTTATTTTGACTGTTGTTTATCAACTAATAATTTTAGTATTAACTTATTCTTTCTTGAAATGGATTGTTGGTTTAGTAGCAGGAATTTGCTCGATTGTCATAGCTGCTGGTTTTGAAAAACAAAGGGAAAATTTCCACAACCGAATACAAAGTTATACTGAACATTTACAAGAGTGGCAATGAGCAGGGCTTTGCCCTTAAGGTAGAAGGCAGCAGAGAAAAAACTCCTCTTTCGATTGGCAAGGTTTTTGATGTTTCCCTCGAACTTTAATCAAACTTCAGTTTTCCACATTCGTCGATCGAATCTAAAACTTGTCTGAATACTGATAAATTAAGAACTATGAAAAGTTTATTGCAACTTATCGTTATCAGTACTGTAATGCTTTGCAAGTCCATAGTCTCTTTTTTGTCCTGTACAGAGCTATTGAGCTTGAGTTTCAGAGAGATTTTCGAGATTCCTAGTTGATAAGTATTTAGAGAAGAACATGTTAGAGAACGAAACAACTCTTACAGAGTTAGAAGAATTGAAGCCTAATAAAGTACTTGAATCAGAGCTGACCGTAAAAGTAGACTATGTTGGGACAATGCCATTTGTGCCAGGTCCTGGCTTGGTTTTAGGATTCTTGCAGCCGAACTTGGGTTCGCCAGTCACAATAGACAACAAGCTCTACCTAATCGACCAGAATGATGCAATTTATCGACTGGACGGAAATGAGAATAATCCCCAAATACAGCAGATTTTTAATGTAAGCGAAGCACCAAATGGCTTGACCCTTGATAATCGTGAATCTATCCTCAACATTACTTCGGGGAATGATCCTAACTCTATTTACTTAATGCTTACTTCGGGAACAGAACCCACCACAGACATCCCAATATACCGCATGCCTGACCCATTACCAGGAGTAGTCGGGATAGAAGGAGAAGAGATTGCCGATTTATACAGAATAGAATCACTTCCCGAATCTATTAGCTTTTTAACTCCTCCTGAGACAAGATACCAGGTACTTTATGAGTATGAGCTTGCAGGAGATAGCCTAATAGAGCCACGAGCGATCGCCGCCTTCGAGACGCAGTCGGGGGGACCGAACCACAGTGGAGGCGGAATGGTAACTTTGCCCGACGGACGAATTCTTTTCGCAACAGGAGATGCATTAACCTTGGGAGCGGATGGTCGTACTGCGCCACAAGACCCTAATGAACATATTGGCAAGCTTTTAATCATAGATCCCGAGGACGGCTCTTTTGAAGTTGCAGCTCAGGGAGTGCGAAATATCCAGCATATTGAATTAGTACAAAGTGACGCTCTCGATAATTTGTTAGTCGGCTTTGCCGATATAGGTGGTGTGACTGCCGAAGAGATTAATTATATAGATTTAGAAGATTTACTCGACACTTCAGTAATTGAAAACTTTGGCTGGGGACGTAATTCAGATGGCTTTGCACGTGAGGGGACATTCTACATCGGGCCTGGTATCCCATTAATTCTTGACACAGAGCCTCCTGTTAATGGGCTTGCTCCTTCGCCAGAATTAGGTTTTATTCAACCTCAAGCTCAATACGGACGAAACGATCCCAACGGTGGAGTTGCAGTTTCAGGTCCAGTGACATCTCCAAAATCTTTCGATTCAATTACTGGACTCTTTAGCGACCTTGCAAGTGGAATTGTCTACGCTACTACCGATCCACTTACCGACACAGACGTTGATGTTTTCAAAGTCAACCTAATTGACGAGAACGACTCTCCAATAGATTCACTTCAAGATCTTGTAGGAGGTCGAGCAGATCCACGCTTCTTCCAATTCCCTGATGGTACTGCTGGTGTACTTTTAGAGGCTACTGGTGATTTCTATAGGCTAACTGAAGGAGTATCGATCGATAATTCAAATCCTGAAATTATCGATTTTACTAGCTTTACAGTTGAAATCATTACAGCTTCTAATGCTGGTTTTGAAAATATAGGTGGTTTCTATCAAGCGATCGATCGCGAAGGGACGGTAATAGATCCTCTCACAGGGAATCAAGTTTCTGTAGGCGATGAAGGCTATGAAGCTGCTGCTTTAGCTAATAACGTCGTGCAATTAGGTGAAGATACTTCGACCACTCTAGAACTAGATGGCGGTTTTGTCTATGTTCCATATTTATTAGCTAATGGAGAGCAATTTTTTACTGCTTATGCTGAAGCTAATGCTGACGGTTTAAATCACGTACAATCCGTGGGAGAGAATTCTTTTGGTTTTGAAGATTTATTAGGTGTTGGGGACAATGATTTTGATGACTATGTAATTAGCTTTAACATTATCTAACAATAAGCTTAAATCAAAACAATTTTTATGCATTTGACAATATCTTTGTAAACTAAAAAAAATTGTTTAAAAAATTTATTAATTAATTATGCCTAATCGCCTTGCTCAGGCTCAGAGTCTTTATCTACGTAAACATCAAAACAATCCGATTGATTGGTGGTTTTGGAGCGACGAAGCTTTAGAACAAGCAAAAACAGAGAATAAGCCTATTTTCCTTTCTATCGGTTATTCTAGTTGCCACTGGTGTACAGTGATGGAAGGAGAAGCTTTTGCCGATCGTGCGATCGCTGAGTTTATGAATGCTAATTTTATCCCCATTAAGGTCGATCGAGAAGAAAGACCAGACCTGGATAGTATTTATATGCAAGCGTTACAGATGATGACTGGGCAAGGAGGTTGGCCTCTTAATGTTTTTCTGACTCCAGATGAATTAATTCCTTTTTATGGCGGAACTTATTTCCCTATTCAACCCCGCTACGGTCGTCCTGGTTTCCTACAAATATTAGAAGCAGTACGCAGATTTTATGATGTAGAAAAAGAAAAGCTCCAAACTTTCACCGAGGAAATTACCAATAATCTCCGACAGTCAACTATTTTACCTACAGTATCAAAAGAGTCTCTCACAGAAGAACTGTTACATCGAGGGATAGAAATCAACACTGCCGTAATCAGTCCTAAAGATGTGTCAGGCCCCAGTTTTCCCATGATTCCCTATGTTTTCCTTACCCTCCAAGGAACAAGATTCGATCGCCAATCTCGTTATGATGGCTCTACTTTAGCCAGTCAGCGAGGAGAAGATTTAGTTACAGGAGGAATCTTCGACCATGTGGGGGGAGGTTTTCATCGTTATACTGTAGACTCTACCTGGACTGTACCTCACTTTGAAAAAATGCTCTATGATAATGGTCAGATTTTAGAGTATCTGGCTTGTTTGTGGAGTAGTGGTGTACAAGAGCCAGCTATTAAAAGAGCAGTAGCCAAAACCGTAAGTTGGCTGAAGCGAGAAATGACTGCTCCAGAAGGTTATTTTTATGCTGCTCAAGATGCAGATAGTTTTACTCACTCTACAGCAGAAGAGCCAGAAGAAGGAGCATTTTATGTTTGGGAATATGGAGAATTAGAAGAATTATTAACTTCCGAAGAATTAGCACAACTGCAAGCTGAATTTACTGTAAATTCTCCAGGTAATTTTGAAGGAAATAATGTTCTGCAACGTTTGCATGGAGGAGAATTAGACGATCGCCTTGAGCAAATTTTGGTCAAGCTATTTACTATACGTTATGGTCAAACTCCCCTAGAAATAGATACTTTTCCCCCAGCCACAAATAATCAAGAAGCGAAAACAGGTAATTGGTCGGGTCGTATTCCCCCAGTTACTGATACTAAAATGATTACTGCCTGGAATAGTTTAGTTATTTCTGGACTAGCCAGAGCCTATAGTGTATTTGGTGAAGAATCCTATTTAACCTTGGCTAAGAATGCAGCTAATTTTATTCTGCAACATCAATGGGTAGATGGACGCTTTTATCGCTTGAATTATGATGGGCAAGCCACAGTACCTTCTCAGGCTGAAGATTATGCTTTATTTATCAAAGCCTTATTGGATTTGCAAGCTGCCTTACCGACGGAAAATCAATGGCTAGAAACAGCAGTACGCATTCAACAAGAATTTGATGATTTGCTGTGGAGTGTAGAAATGAGCGGATACTATAACAATGCTGTGGATACAGGTAAAGATTTATTAATAAGAGAGAGAAATTATGCTGATAATGCTGTTCCTTCTGCTAATGGAGTAGCGATCGCGAATTTAGTTCGTTTAGCTTTGTTAACAGAAAATCTAGACTATCTCGATCGAGCAGAACAAGCTCTACAAGCCTTTGCTAGTGTTCTCGATCGCTCTCCTCAAGCTTGCCCTAGTTTGTTTGCTGCCTTAGATTTATTTATTTATGGTACTTCCGTTAAAACCACAGAAGAATATTTAGCTTCCTTAATTCCTCAGTATCTACCCACCACAGTTTATCTTTTAGCTGCGGATTTACCTGATTCCGTCATAGGCTTAGTTTGTCAAGGTGTATCTTGTCTCGAACCAGTTCAAAATGCAGAACAGTTGTTAGCACAAATTAAAGAGGTTAGTAGTTAGTAGTTCGGAGTTAGTAGTTCGTAGTTCGGATTTATTTGCTTTGACCCTTTGCTCCCCCTGCCTCTCAAGTGTATGTTTTTAATAAAGTCGAAATTTTTGACTACAATTAGAACGGAAAAATGGCTTTTTTCCCCTCTGCTTCCTCCGCCTTTCAAGTGTATGTTTTTAATAAAGTTGAAAATCTTAACTCTAGTTAGAACGAAAGAATGGGCTTTTCCCCCTCTGCTTCCTCTGCTTCCTCTGCCCGTCTCAACCGTTAAATCTTAAAATCATACCCCTGAAAGGCTTCCTCCGCTTCCTCTGCCCATCTCAACCGTTAAATCTTAAAATCATACCCCTGAAAGCCTGCTCCCCCTGCTCCTCTTGCTTTCCCCCATTTTCAAATTAATTACCCCACTTATCTCTAGGATTTAAATTGACAAGTTGATGAAAATTCTACTGTGGAAGTTTGTGCGACTAGTTTAACGTTGCCATGTCGATCGACAAGAAAACGATTTGCTTCTCTAATTCCTCGATCGGGTTCATACTGGAAAGGAACAGTAGACGCAGGAGTCTGGTTTGGTGTCTTTGGTAGCTCTATCTTACCCAAATCTACCATCACATCTTCTGTGGTGATTTCCTCCATTGGATTAAGAGGTAATCCTCCACGACCGATATGGTTAAATTGACTGTTAATACTATCTTGGCCAAAGCTACAACCAGTGTAAATTAAGTTTTTTACTACTAAAGGCGATCGCTCTGGTATTGTGGT
>JBFRWE010000051.1:0-8715 GCA_051439345.1 Xenococcaceae cyanobacterium | reverse complement strand
TAGATTGGGATCGCGATCGCTTTGATATTGAATTTGGACTGCAAAATGGCACAACCTACAACTCATTCTTAATTCAGGGAGAACAAACAGCTTTAATTGATACCTCCCATCTCAAGTTTCGTCAGCTTTATCTAGATAATCTGGCAGAAATAATCGATCCATCCCAAATTGATTATCTGATTGTTAGTCATACCGAACCAGACCACAGTGGCTTGGTTAAAGAGATTATTGAACTAGCACCAAAGGTAACAGTGGTGGGAGCAAAAACAGCAATCCATTTTCTGGAAAATTGGATACATCAGCCTTTTGAACGAAAAATAGTCAAAAATGGCGACAAGATCGATTTGGGCAAAGGACATATTCTCGAATTTGTTAATGCTCCTAACCTACATTGGCCCGACACCATTTTTAGTTACGATGCTAAAACCCAGATACTATATAGTTGTGATGCTTTTGGTATGCATTACTGTTCAGATAGCGTCTTCGATCGAGATTTAGCCTTAATTGAACTGGATTATCAGTTTTACTACGAATGTTTGATGGCACCTAATGCTCGTTCCGTTCTATCTGCCCTAAAGCGCATGGATAAATTAGGACAAGTAAAGACGATCGCTAATGGACACGGCCCTCTGTTACGTCAAAATGTTGAAGAATTAGTAAATCGCTATCGTAACTGGAGTCAAGCTCAAGCCAAGACAGAAAATTTGGTATTAGTCTTTTATGTCTCCCATTACGGATATAGCGATCGCCTCGCCCAATCCATTGCTAGAGGACTGATTAAAACTGGGGTTGGTGTGGAGATGATTGACCTCAAAACTAGCGATCCCCAACAAATGCAGAAACTAGTTAGTAGTGCTGAGGGGATTGCCATCGGTATGCCATCAGCTTTGGATGCTACAGCTATTGCTGCCGTCAATACAATACTTGGTACTGCTAAATCTAAACAAGTCTTTGGCTTATTTGAGTCCTACGGAGGAGACGACGAACCCATTGACTCTCTACTCAGTCAATTAAAAAATTTGGGTTTGACAACAATATTTCCTCCCATTCGAGTTAAAGAAATACCTTCTGAAACAACCTACCATCTTTGTGAAGAAGCTGGTATAGATATGGGGCAATATCTGAGAAGAGATGACAAAATTACCAAGCTCAAGTCTCTCAATCCTAATTTAGAAAAAGCTTTAGGACGGCTGAGTAGTGGTTTGTATATTGTCACTGTCGTCAAAGGTAACATTAAAAGTGCCATGTTAGCTTCTTGGGTATCCAAAGCTAGCCTCAAACCTCTCGGCTTGACTATTGCTGTTGCCAAAGAACAGGCAATGGAATCTTTGATGCAAGTAGGCGATCGCTTTGTGCTTAATGTTTTAGCTGAAAGTAACTATCAAACTGTAATGAAACATTTCCTCAAGCGATTGCCACCAGGTGCTGACCGCTTTACTGAAGTGAAAACTCAACCAGCTAGCAATGGCTCACCTATACTTACTGATGCTCTTGCATATATGGAAGGTCAAGTGAAGAATCGCATTGAATGTAGCGACCATTGGATTATCTATGCGGAGGTTGCGGTAGGACAAGTCTTAAAATCTGGCTTTGCTGCAGTTCATCACCGTAAAGTTGGCAATCATTATTAACAGTGAACATTGAACAGTTATCAGTTAACCTACCAAATTAGCGAGTCTGAGAATCATGCCAGAAATTCAACCAAAAGATGTCCAAATTTTACCCATAGGTGCAGAAACTACTGTAGTGAGATCGCGCACTTGGAACCGTCTCAAATTTGAAATTGAGTATGCTTTGCAAAGAGGTACTACGGTTAATTCCTATTTGATTCAAGCAGATCGAGTTGCCTTGTTCGATCCACCAGGAGAATCTTTCACCGAAATTTTCTTGAAGGCATTAACAAACCACATCGACCTCAAGCAGATTGATTATGTGATTCTCGGTCATGTCAATTCTAATCGAGGTGTCACCCTCAAAGCCTTGGTTGAGCGGTCGCCAAATCTAACTTTTGTTTGCTCTAATTTAGCTGCCAACGCCTTGAAAGATATTTTTCCAGACCAGGAGTTAAAAGTTAAAGTAGCAGAGGATGAGGAAAGCTTAGATTTGGGTAGAGGTCATAATCTAAAATTTGCTTCCACTCCCAATCCATTCTGGACTGACGGACTTTGCACTTACGATCCACTTTCCCATGTTCTATTTACCGATAAGTTATTTGGTGCCCATATTTATAACGATCAGTTATATGACAAAGATTGGGCAAAGATTGAAGAAGATAGACGCTATTACTTCGATTGTCTGATGGCCCCCAATGCAAGGCAAGTAGAGACGGCATTAGATAAACTCAAGTCCTTTGAGGCGAAGATTTATGCCCCTGCTCATGGTCCTTTGGTCTTTTATTCGCTTATGTCTCTGACTCAATCCTATCGGCAATGGTGCGAGCAGCAAAAAGGGCGAACAATTAAAGTAGTTTTGATTTATGCTTCAGCTTATGGCAATACAGCTACCTTAGCACAAGCTCTAGGAGCGGGTATAACCAAAGCAGGGGTAGAATTGGAGTTGATTAACTGTGAAGTAACCGAAGCAGAGCAGATTCGGCAAGCCATCAAGAAAGCTGATGGTTTTATCATCGGTTCTCCTACCCTTGGAGGTCATGCTCCAACCCCAATACAAACTGCTTTGGGTATAGTGCTATCAACTGCGAACAAAACTAAACTAGCTGGGGTTTTTGGCTCTTATGGCTGGAGTGGCGAAGCGATCGATCTGCTGTCAAACAAGCTTCGTAATGCTGGCTACGAGTTTGGCTTTGAGCCAATTCGAGTCAAGTTCGCAGCTAATGATAAAATTCTGAAATTCTGCGAAGAAACTGGCACTGACTTTGCTCAAAAGTTGAAAAAAGCTAAAACAACCAGCTTATCAAAACAATCAGGGAATAATTCTCAAGCTGTCCGTACTGAACAAGCTGTGGCACGCATAAGCTCTCCTCTTTCTGTCGTCACTGCCAAAAAAGGAGAGCTTAGTGGAGCAATGCTTGCAGACTGGATTTCTCAAGCTACTTTTACACCCCCTGGTCTTACTGTTTCCATCGCTAAAGAAAGAGCAATTGAATCTTTAATGCATGTGGGCAATAATTTTGTTGTGAACTTTTTAGAAGAAGGTAAGCATTTAGGTTTAATGAGACACTTCATCAAACCTTTTGAGCCAGGAGAAGATCGTTTTTCTGGACTAAATACTGAAGCTGCCGAGAATGGCTGCTTTATCCTTACTGACTCTCTAGCTTATTTGGAATGTACAGTGGAAAAAAGGATTGAATGTGGTGACTACTGGCTAGTCTATGCCGTTGTCAACAATGGTCAACTGCTAAATTCTGAAGGAAAAACTGCTGTGCTTCATCGCCATTCAGGTATAGGCTCTTATTATTGAACTTTGGGGGCTTAAGTTTTTACTATCTTTGTTTAAGCTAAATAATTTTTTGAAAATTGAGTCAAAGCTATATAAACTAATACTAGCCTTGACTCAATTTCTGCTGGAATTTTCACAAGTAATCAATGACCGATACAATAAGGGCAAAACTACCAGAAAGCAATTATTTAGAATTATTATTTTGGACATTAAGAAAAAGAAAACGTTTTCGAGTCACTGGATTATCAATGACTCCTCTTGTACAACCAGGGGAAGAAGTTTTAGTCGATCTCAACGCTTATCAAAAATCTTTTCCTCAAGTTGGAGAGGTTGTAATTGCTACACATCCATATTATGCTGATTTAAATATTATCAAGAGAGTAGTATCAGTTGCTAAAGACGGTTCTTGTTTTCTCCAGGGAGAAAATTTAGTAGAAAGCAGTGATAGTCGGTTTTTTGGGATGGTAACTTTAGACCAAATTCTTGGTCGAGTTACTAGTCGTTTTGTTTAAATCTGTTAATATTCCTATGTCTGCAAGATACGATTTCAATAGACCTGTTATGAAAAGAGATTTTCCCTTCACCACGGATAGGCAAGGAGGTTTGTGCCTAGGAGACATGCAAGGTTACAAAGAACGCTGGCATCATAATATCTTACTCAAAGCTCTTCTCTACTACAATAACCGAGTACATTGAGAGATAGTCACATTCGATAATTCTACCGGGAAGTAATCTATGAACCATACTTTTTCAGCAAATTCTGCTAATAAAAACGATGATGACCTATTTTTAGATGTTCAAATAGAGCAAGAAGAAATTTTTACAGATAAAAACCCCACAGAAATAAATTTCACTCCACTAGAACAATCATCATCATCTATCCCTTCTACACAAAAAAACAATCAGAGTAATTCCTTAAAAGCTCCTTTTTCCTGGATCGAGATTACTAAACAAAGACTAAATGTTGTCAGTAACGGACAAAGAAGCTACAGTAAAAATCAACAAAATATTCAGCCAAAAAATCCCAACCAAAGCCAAGCCAAAAAATATCAATTTGTCAATCTTGAAAAAATCAAAACTAAAACAATGGCTATCGTTATTACAGTAGGGATGCTGCCATTACTGCTCTCTTCTGGCGTAGTCTATTATTTTGGCAATCAGGCTATTAAAAAACAAGAAATCTATAATCAAGAACACCAAACTGAATTATTACAAAAACATCTAGACTCACAAAAAAGAACTTTATTATTCTGGTTAATAGCAACAGAGATAACAGCTTTATTACTTGGTGTAGTGAGCGCGCTATGGACTCAGCGTGCCCTAAATAAGGTAGCTCGTTCTGCTAGTAAAACAACCAGCTTAGCTATAAAAGCAGAGCAGACAAAACAGTCTCAAATATTAGCCAAAATAGTTCTGACTATGCGCCAATCGATCGGCAGTGAAGATATTATGACCAGTGCTGTTTTAGAAACACGTCAAATATTTCAATGCGATCGAGTAATAATTTACCAGTTTGGGCAACCAAAAACGGGAAATATTCTCGCTGAATCCGTAGATCCTAGATTTTGTGAGATGTTATTAACCTATACCGAAGATCTTGGCTTAGAAAGCAAATACTTATCTGAGTATCAAGAAAAACAGTGCAAAGTAATTAATAACATCTATCAAGAACCCCAATTAAACCCAGAGCATTTGAGTCAATATGAATCTCTTGATATTAAATCCTGTTTGCATGCACCTATAGAAAAACAAGGAGAAATAATCGGCTTACTAATTGCTTATCAATGTTCTGATTTTCGTTCGTGGCGATCGAAAGAAATTGAATTATTCAATCAAATTGCTATTGAGATAGGTTTAGCTTTAGATGATGCTCAATTGATAAGTGATTGTCTAAATATTCAAATACAATTGCAAGAATTTAGTCTATGGCAAGATTATCTCAATGATTCTTTGGAACTTATCCATTCATCTCATCGCCAAGAAGACATATTTAAAATAGCAGTAGAGGAAACTCGAAGAATTTTAAAATGCGATCGAGCAATTTTTCGTCGTTTAGAATCCCCTAATAAAGCAACTATCGTTGCTGAGTCTGTCTCCTCAGAATATTCACAAATGCTAGGACAAATTACTGATGAACTTTGTTTTGAGACAGATTACCATCAAGAGCCAGTTCAGGTTATTCATGATGTTGAAGAAGCTAGTATATCTCCCGCTTATCGAAAAAAACTAGAACATTTGGGGGTTAAATCTCTCATCATCGCTCCGATTATTCATCAAAATCAACTCTATGGCTTTTTAACTGCTCATCAATGTTCTATGCAACGCTCCTGGCAAGAATTGGAGAGTAAATGGTTTACACAATTTGCTAAACAAGTAGGATACTCTTTGGATAACGCTCAACTAATGGTTCAGAGTCCAAAAAATATATCTCCCTCTCAATCAACCGAAAAATCACTTATTCAGAGTCAATTGCCTATCTGTCTTCAAGAAAGCAAGAATAGTCTAGAAAATTTCTCTCAGAAGATTCTTGCAGGAGTAGATGCCGTAACTCCGATCTTTAAACAATTGCAAACTATGGCTAAATCAGTAGAGGGATTGACCAATAATATTAATCAGACCAAACTACAAACCCAGCAGGTAGAAGGTATTCTGCGCATAGAACACAAAAATATCGATCTAACTGAAGATAGACTAATTGATATTCAGCAAAACCTCAGAAAAATTGTTGTCAAGCATATTAATTTAGGACAATATTATCAAGAGTTTATTCAAGCAGCCGAACAGATTGACAATCTAGCCCAAGAAATTAATCAACAAATAGATAAAACCAATAGTGAAGCGAGTAGAACAGGAGTTGTCTCGGAAAGCTCTCTTTCCGAACTCAATCAAATAATTAATACAGCAACAAAACAATTAGTTAACAAAACATCATCAATTAAGCTTTTTCTAGGCGAAATACAAACTGAAACAGAACAAATCACTACTAACTTAGAAAAAAGTGAGGCCAAAGCATTTGTTGGCATTGAAATAGCCCAAGAAACTCGTCAAAACTTAAATCAGATTACAACTCGTAACCAGGAAATTAGTCAGCTAATTGAACGTATTACTTTAGCAGCAAGTATAGGAGAAAAGAATTCTCAATTAGCACAGCAATCTTTATTGGAAGTTGCTAACTTAGCTAATCAAGCAGCCAGAAAATCACTAACGGCTGTTAATACCATGAAAAGTCTGACTGAATTTTTAGAAAAATTGTAAAAATTACCCTAAGAAGAACTTCAATCAAACCACACAAAGAAGTATAACTCTCTTTACAAAGTAAAACTTTAACAACATCTCAGTAATAAGGAGGTTATTTTAACTAAAATCAATAATAATTGTTCTTGTCATTTAAAATATGATTGGTCAGCTATTAAGCGGGCGTTATCAAATAATTGCCAAACTTGGCTCTGGAGGCTTTTGTCAAACTTATGTAGCTGAAGATGTACAAAAATTTAATACGAAGTGTGTAGTTAAAAAACTTAAACCTTTGTGTACTTTGCCAGAAGCTTTTCACATAGCTCTTCAATTATTTGAAAGAGAAGCCCAAACTCAATATCGTTTGGGGTATCACAATCAGATTCCTCAACTTTTGGCTTACTTTCAAGAAGATAAAGAATTTTATCTAGTGCAGGAATTAATTGAAGGTCATAGTTTGTGTGAGGAAATTATTCCTGGCAAGAAAGTAAGTGAGTCAGAGGTTATTATTCTTTTGCAAAATATATTAGAACCTCTCGCTTTTGTTCATCAGCAACAAGTTATCCATAGAGATATCAAGCCCCCCAACTTAATTCGACGACATGAAGATAACAAGATTGTCTTGATCGATTTTGGTGCAGTTAAAGAATTAGCTGTTACTGAAGTACTTAACCTCCAAGGAAAAACAAAAATTATCACGAGTATTGGCACACCAGGATATATGCCTAGTGAGCAAGCTCAAGGTAAAGCCAGATATAGTAGTGATGTTTATGCTGTTGGCATAATTGGCATCCAAGCTTTGACTGGAAAAATGGCTCAAGAATTACAGGAAGACCCTGAAACAGCAGAAATAATCTGGCAAGATCGGATTAAAGTTAATTCTAAGCTGGCAAACATATTAGAGCGGATGGTGCGCTACGATTTTAGACAAAGATATCGTTCTGCAGCAGAAGCCTTAGAAGCCCTAGAACAACTAAATAATCCCAAATCTCTATCATTACCATTAAAAATCACTAATCCTAATCAAGTCTCTAGCTTCATACCAACAGAATCTCCTGTCAGTTGGTTATCTAACTCTTGGCAAAAATTCAAACTACCTTGGCTAGTTCCCATAAGTTTAATCGTCATAATTCTTGGCTGGGGTGGTTGGTATTGGCACCGACAATTACCAATCCAAATGACCCTAAGAACTGTTCAAGAAAGCAAAAAGCAAGGAAACTATGCTAGGTGTATTAGCTTATCTAAGGCTTTTAATGACAATTCTGTCCTGGCTAATAAACTGCAATCTTTTCTTCAAGATTGTCAGAATCTACAGGCACAGAATTACTTCAATAATGCTCAACAATTAGCAAAAGAGCAAAAATACGAGCAAGCACTGACACAATTAAACCAAATTGCTCCTAATACTTATTATTATATTCAAGCTCAGAAGCTATTGATAGACTGGAATCTAACTAATTATGAATTTTATGAGGACTATCAACAAGCTATTACCTACGTTGAGCAGTTAAATTATCCGCAAGCTTTAGATTATCTCTATCTGGCAGCAGATAAAGCTATTGTTGTTGGTCAACCCAATCTGTTACTATCGGAAATTATCAAAAATGAGCAGGTTATTTTTAAGCAAATTGCTCAAGACGTTAATCACTGGAAATTTCTCAAAGATGTTCTTATTCAAGCCAATCCTCATGATTATCAGTTAAATTATCAAAGAGCTAAACTAAAACTCGAAGAAGATCATAATCATCATCATACTCGTGAGTTTGAGTTATTATTTGTGGCAGCTAAAAAAGCGATCGATAATCAACAAACTGAAAGTATGCTTGCTCAACTCAGGGAAGATCGACAAGTAAGATTTCGCAACTTTACCATTGGTCATCCAGAATGGTTTAATTTACTACAAGCTCTGGAGCAAAAAAATAAGAAATTATTAGATAAATAACATTTTAAAAATGATCTATAGCGTTTCTCGGACTCATGAGGTACAGTAGCAACAATGAGTAAACCAGTTCCGAATATCTTGTTGAGTGACGGTCAACATAGCATCGAAAATCCCACCAATTAAATCTTTATAGTTTCTTG
>JBFRWE010000050.1:0-10433 GCA_051439345.1 Xenococcaceae cyanobacterium | reverse complement strand
GTTTTGCTTGATTTACCAACTATTGGTGTAGCTAAATCCCGATTGATCGGTGAACATCAAGAAGTATCTCCAGAAAAAGGACAATGGCAACCCCTAATCCATGAAGGAGAGACTATTGGCGTAGTTTTACGATCGCGCACTAATGTCAAACCTATTTATATATCTATTGGACATCGTATTAGTTTACCTACAGCAATAAAATATGTAATGGGTTGTTTAACTAAATACCGTTTACCTGAAACTACTCGCTGGGCAGATAAACTAGCTTCTGCCAAAAAAAGATAAATTATCTTCTATTCCTATAAGTTACTAAAAAATTAAGTAATGAGTAATAAGTAATAAGTACTAACCCAAAAGTCCTGAATTATAGATACTATGCGATCGCGCCTTATTCATGAGATTATTTAGGCAAGAAAGAAGATTATTATTTGGGCAATCTTTATGGTTAGTTCTATTTACCAAACTAAAACACAAACAAATAATTCTCTAATTAGAAATAGCGATCGCCAATCAATGATTGCTGCGATCGATATTGGGACTAACTCTATTCATATGGTAATCGTCAAAATCGAACCAGATCTACCATCTTTTTCGATTATTGCCAAAGAAAAGGATACTGTTAGGTTAGGAGAAAGAGACCCTAAAACTGGCGATTTAACCCCAGAAGCGATCGAGCGATCTTTATCTGCTTTAAAAAGATGCAAAGATTTAGCAGATAGCCTTAATGTAGAGGAAATTATCGCAGTAGCTACTAGTGCCACTAGAGAGGCAAGTAATGGACAAGACTTCCTCAACCAGATTGAATCAGAATTAGGTATTACTGTTAATCTCATTTCTGGACAAGAAGAGGCAAGGCGTATTTACCTTGGAGTATTGTCTGGTATGGATTTTGGTGAACAACCCAAGATAATTATTGATATTGGTGGCGGTTCGACAGAATTGATTTTAGCAGACATTCAAGAATCTCGTTTTCTGAGCAGTACTAAAGTGGGTGCTGTCCGTTTAACCAGAGAATTTGTCACTAGCGATCCTATTAGTGAACTAGAATTCAACTATTTGCGAGCATATGTAAGAGGAATGCTCGAACGTTCCGTGGTTGAGATTTGGAAAAATTTACAACTGAATGAAGTTCCTGGTTTGATTGGTACTTCTGGTACGATCGAAACCTTAGCAACCATTCACGCGCTCGAAAAATATGGTTCTGTACCTAACCCTATTGGTGGTTATCAAATGAGTCGTAAAGACTTAGAAGCGATCGTCCAAAAATTAGTCAAGATGACTTGTAAAGAAAGGCTAGAAGTTTCAGGAATATCAGACAAGCGGGCGGAAATTATTGTTCCTGGGGCAATTATTTTGCTAGAAGTAATGAATATGCTCAATTTAGAGAGCATTACTATCTGTGAAAGAGCATTACGAGAAGGAATTATCGTTGATTGGATGCTCACTCATGGCTTAATTGAAAATCGTTTTCGCTATCAAAATGAAGTTAGAGAACGCAATGTAATTAAAATAGCTCAAAAGTATCGAGTCAACTTAGAATATAGTGAAAAAGTAGCTGATTTTGCGATTAATTTTTTTGAGCAAACCAAAGGATATCTTCATAATTGGAGTAGCCAAGAAAAAGAATTACTTTGGGCAGCAGCTATCTTACATAATTGTGGTGTTTATATTAGTCATTCTGCTCATCATAAACATTCTTATTATTTAATTCGTAATGCAGAGATGCTAGGTTTTACAGAATTAGAATTAGAATTAATTGCTAATATAGCTCGCTACCATCGTAAAAATAAACCCAAGAAAAAACATGATAATTATCAGAAATTACCCAATAAGGAATATCAATTAATGGTTAGGCAGCTAAGTGCTATTTTACGCTTAGCAGTAGCTTTAGATCGAAGAAAAAAAGGAGCTATAAATAATATTAATTATTATTATTACGAGGATAATAGAGAACTGCATCTTCATTTATTTCCTACAGATATAGGAGATGATTGCGCCTTAGAGCTATGGAGTTTGAATTACAAAAAAGATGTGTTTGAAGAAGAGTATGATGTTAAAGTAATAGCTACCGTAGTTATTAAGTAACTTGTTGATTTTACCTTAGGAATCTTAAGTAAATAAGCAAATTTATTAATTCGAGCTAACTATTCAAAATTTTGAGTAAATTATGTCTTTTTGGGCTTTCAAGGGCAAGAATAGACGCAAATTGCTCAATAATTGACAAGACAAATTAGGGTTACTCTTTGTATGGTATTTATATCAGACGGTTTGCATAACTAATAGGTATAGAGTTTTATGCTTTGGGCTTTCACGAAATTTGCTAGGTATGTGAATACCTACCGGCGGTTTTTAGTTTTATCCTTAGTAACGGTTTCTGTCTTATTTTGGGGAAATGTCAAAGCACAGCTACCCGACTTGCCCCAATCTCAAACCGTTGGTGAATTAGAATTAGTAGCAACTTTTGATGGTGCAATGCCAACGGGAGTAACCGTATCTCAAGAAGGACGTATTTTTGTCAACTTTCCCCGTTGGGGTGATGATGTTCCTTATACGGTAGGAGAGGTTATTGGCGATGAAGTAGTTCCCTATCCCAATACAGAAATCAATTCTAACGATTCCGATCCGCAAAATTCTCTACTATCGGTACAAAGTGTAGTTGTAGACCCCAATAACCGTCTTTGGCTATTAGATACTGGTAGACCTCTATTTGAAGCAGCTTCTTATGGCAAACCCAAATTAGTTGGTGTGAATTTGGAGTCGAATCGTGTTTTCAAAATTATTTTGTTTCCAGAAGATGTAGCTTTACCGACAACTTATCTGAATGATATTCGCTTCGACCTGACTCGTGGTACAGAAGGAATGGCATTTATTACAGATTCTTCTGCTGAAGGTACCAACGGTATTATTATTGTCGATCTGGCATCTGGTAAAAGTTGGCGGAGATTAGACAAACATCCTTCAACTTTAGCCGAACCAAATTTTGTGCCAATTGTAGAAGGACAGCCGTTATTAAATCGACCTGCTGATGGAGAACCTAGTTATATGACAGTTGGTGCAGATGGAATTGCGATCTCCAGCGACGGAACTAGACTTTACTACTGTGTGCTTTCTGGTAGACAGCTTTATAGTGTTAGTCTTGATGCTTTAGCTAATGAAAGTATAGAAGATGAAGTAATTGCTGCCACTGTAGAAAATCTAGGGGAAAAAGGTGCTTCTGATGGTTTAGAGTCAGATTCTGAAGGACGCGTTTACATTACTGACTACGAACACAATGCCATTCGCCGTCGTTCACCTGACGCAATGGCAGGGAGTGAAGAAACTTTAGTATTTGATTCTCACGCACTTTGGCCCGACACATTATCTTTAGCGACAGATGGCTATCTTTATTTTACTGCTAATCAATTACACAGACAGCCAGGTTTTCACAAGGGAGAAGATCTCAGAGAAAAACCTTATAGTCTATTTCGTATCCTTGTAGATGCACAGCCTGTACTTTTGAAATAAACAAAGCAATTCTAAGCTTGTCCAACTTCAAATTATTGAGTAGTTTGTTTTGTGTCTCGGCTATTCCAATCGCGACGAACAAGAGCATAAATCTCATGGTCAACGAAATGGTCATACAGCCACTCTGCCTCACACATAGTACCCTCATGATTAAATCCAAGACGCTTAGGAATCCTTTGGCTACGCTTGTTCTCAGAAGCACAAGTAATAACCAATCTATTAAGATTGAGGGTTGTAAAAGCATAATCAATCAGGACTCGACAAGAAATAGTCATAATACCTTGACCTTGATAAGCTTCTGCAAGCCAATATCCTAAATAACCAATTCTATTCTGCCAATCAATTTGGTTAAACCCAATTACTCCGATTATAGATTTTTTTTCGCAAATAGCAGCTACAAATCCTTGATTTTTGGCGAATTGTTCGAGAGTAGATTGAATAAAGTTTTTTGTATCGGAAGCTGAATTTGTAGAGTCAAGCCAAGGAAGCCAAGTCCTAAGATAAGAACGATTAGCATTTGTTAATGCAAAAAGCTCATCTGAATCGGAAGCTTGAAGTAATCGTAACTCATATCGATCGTTGACTCGATAAGAAAACATCAGACAAATATCAGGAAGATAGTGTGCTTTTTGTAGTTCTTGTTACAGGGAGTCTACTTAAACGCATCGTTTCTAAATTTAACAACAATTGGTGTGACTTAATAATAGAAGAGCTAGATGATCTTTCAAATACTTTATTTGCATTATTCCAGAAATCAAAGAATTCAATGCGCCGATCGATGGTGGAATAAAATCTCTAACAAATCTGTTTCTTGAACTATACTCCATTTAGAACTATCTTGAGATCTACCCGTTACCAATTAGCCCATGAAGTTCATTGTGGTTGATCTGCTTTGATTAATTTAGATAATTGTACCTCGGTACCTTGTTGATTCCAAGAAACGCGATCGAAGACTTCATATAAAATGCATAAACCTCTACCATGTTCTGCTTCCTCAGGAGGTAAATGTTCTGCTATAGTTTGATGACAACAACATCCAGGAGTAAAGCCAGAACCTTCATCAGAGATGACCCAAGAATATTCCGTTGCTGTTATGGTGAACTTAACGATAACTGTTTTATTTGGATCGAGTTTGTTACCGTGTTTTGCAGCATTAACTAAAGCTTCTTGTAAACCTAGTCTAACTTCTGGTTGCCATTCAGGAGGAATATCGACTAGCAGTAGATCGAGAATTGGGCGAAGGTAAAGAGTGGAAGCAAAGCTCATTGTACTCCATTTATTTCTCTGCCAAGGAATGGGGATGGCAATCACAACAATACCTCTAGCTTTTGTTCCAGCAAGTTTGAATTAAGTAGTGCGTATCTCACTCTAGTTTTGGACTTTGATCTATTGAGGAATGCCATGAATTTCAACTTTTTTAGTAGATATATTGATGGCAAAGCGAATAAATTTGGTGGTGAATTTGATGACAATATCACTTTGGGCATTCCCCTAAAATTATCATTTCTAATGCTTATTTTCTCTAACTTTGAAGAACAATACAATTAAAACAGCTTACTAGTAAGTTGCTTCAATTCATTTACAGAAAAGCGCGTATATCCTTAATTGAGCATAATTCAAGTTTTCTTATTCCTATTATACTAAAATTTCTTTCTAGAGCATATAAATTTTAAAATCATCCTTATTGCTGAAGCAAAACTAAACACTCGACATGGGTAGTTTGGGGAAAAAAGTCAACTGGCTGTACTAGAGAAACCTTGTACCTAGCTGATTGACAGAGTAATCTAAGATCTCTGGCTAAAGTTGCAGGTTTACAACTAACATAAACAATCCGAGAAGGTTTAAGATTAAGTAGGGTATCAATAACTGCGCGATCGCATCCTTTACGGGGAGGATCGAGTAAAATAATGTCTGGTTTAACTTCTAATTTCTGTAAAGATTTTTCTACTGCACCGGCAATAAAAGTAACATTATTAATGTGATTAATATCTGCATTGCATTGAGCTTGTTCTATAGAAGATAGTTGCAATTCAATGCCAATAACTCGTTTAACTTTTCTTGCTAAAGGCAAGGTAAAAGTACCAACACCACAATAAGCATCAACTATTAATTCTTCACCTTGTAAATCTAGTATATCTTCAATTTTTGTAAGTAGTAATTCTGCTGCTTCTGTATTAACTTGAAAGAAAGTCTCAGCCAGAATATGTAACTCTATCCCCGCAAATATTTCTCTTACATATCCTTTTCCTGCAATAGTACGAGTTTCTTGACCAAAAATTACATTGGTTTTTGCCTGGTTTTGATTTAAACAGACTCCTACCAACTGAGGATAATTTTGCAACCAAGTTTGTGCTTGTTCTTCTATTCCTTCTAGTTGCCAGTTAGTCGTTACGAGAGTAAGTAAGATTTCTCCTGTTCGTCTACCAATGCGGATAGAAAGATGGCGTAGTTTTCCTTGATGTCTTTTTTCGGAATAAATTGACCAACCTCTTTGTTGAATATCTTGTTTTATTTCAGCTAAAAGAGGATGTAAACGGGCATCTTGTACAGGACATTGATTCAGATTAACCAGTTGATGGCTACCTTGACGATAATAGCCAGCTTGTACTTGTCCAGTAGTGGATCTTGCCAGGGGATAGTTCGATTTATTGCGATAGTTGAGGTTATCATCATTGTATAAAATTGGTTCTACTTCTATATCTGTAAAACCGCCAATACGTTGTAGTGCTTGGGTTACTTGTTGGTGTTTAACTTCTCTTTGATACTTGTAATCGATATGTTGCCACTGACAACCACCACACTTATCAGCAACAATGCAACGAGGACGAATCCGATAGGCAGAAGGCTCTAATAGTTGCTGAACTTTACCGTAAGCATATTTAGATTTTACCTGAGTTAAGCGTACCTTAGCGCGATCGCCTGTTACTGTATCTGGGACAAATACTACTCTATTATCAAATCTGCCAACCCCATCTCCAGTACTACTTAAGTCAATTATTTCTAGCTCTATTAAGTTTCCTTGTTGCCAATTTTTGCCCATTAATATATGGTACGCGATCGCGCTATAGTGAACAAACCATTTAATTATCTCTTGAACTTCTAAATTCTTATGACTTTTTCTATTCTAGGTAAGTGCTAATTACCACGCAATTTCCCCAACAGAATTTTCACTGTGGTGGGTCTAAGTAAATTAGATTATCTTTGTGGAAGCTTTAAATTTTCCCAAGAGGTATTTAATGAACATACAGAAAACCCCTCCGTTACTGGCAAAAATAGGAGGAGGATGTATTGCTGCCCTAGTGTGCTTGACAGGAGTAGAAGCAGCTAATGCAATAGTTTACACTGCCGATCTAACACCAACTTCTGCTGCTGACTTTGGTTTTGATGTCGATCGAGTTCGTTTGACTTTTGACTCACCATTAAGTTCTGGTCTACTTGATACGGGGGTTGTATCACCTGGTAGCAATGTTAGCTCACAACTAACAAGTTGGACACTTGAAGCCTTTAATACATCAGGAACTTCTGTACTAAATGATAATCTGGTAACAGGGGGAATAGTCCAAGATTCTGCTTCTTCTGGAAGGGACATATTTTTGACAGCTTCTTTATCCCCAAGTTTAACAATTACTGGGTTTGATAATGACATTGACTCTGTTGTTAATTCTCCTGGCTATCTCAATATCTATTCTAATGACACGACAGACATAGCAGGGGAGGGCTTTTTAGCCATTGATCTTAATGAGACAAGGGTGGATGGATCTAAGATAGCGGGAGATCCTGTTGCTTTCCAGACATCGGCAACAACTTCTTCAGTCCCCTTTGAATTTAGTCCTTCTCTAGGATTCTTGTTTGTTGGTGGTTTATTTGGTAGCAATTATCTCTATCGTAAGCATAAAGCAAGAAAGATAGTTTTTAACAGCGAAAAGTAAATTAGTTTTTTTATAGTTAGTTATATTTTTGACTCAAGCGATCGCACTTATTTAAAGCGATCGTTTTAGCATAGTACAATGAGCTTAATTGCACTTATCTACTTGGATCTGGCTCAAAATATTGTTCGTGGGTTAAAATTCCTTGGAGAGTAGATAAAGGAATTTGGGAGAAATATTGACGCTGGAATTGTTCTTCTTCTACGGCAAACAGAAAAATAGAGATTTCCTCTTCCTGGGAAATCGCCATATCTTCTCGCCAACTAAATTGCCAATATTGTCCTGTTTGTTGACAAGTAAAACCAATTGCCGAGATCGCTTGTACTCCTAACCCAAAAGTGCGATCGCTCAAATTTAATTTAGCTTGTATTTGTTGTTTAGTTACTTGTTTTCCAGTACGGGCAAGATATTTTACTATTCCTACTAACTGTTGCCATACTTGTTCGGGAGATATCTCAGTAGGGGTTGGATAAGCTAAAATTAGGGGCTGCTTGTAGATAATTGCCTGGCGATATTTTTTTTGGATTTCATCCCAACTCAGGGGACATTTTTCAAGGATACTTAATTGAGAATTAGTAGTTTCTGCTGAATAATCTGGATTATTACGGCGATCGATAATTGAACTACCAAGAATCTGGGGACTATCAACAGATAAACTCTCTTCTCTTGTCCTTATTGCCAATAAACGAACTTCATAACGCTTTTGATAAGCATTTAAATCTAATTCAACAATTACATCACATCTTTCTTGGGTGGGAATTTCATCTTTATAATGTCCCCACCAAACCCCTGGAAAACCAACTTTAACCGAATCATCCCCAAGTTTAAAAGTTGTTTTGATATACTGAACCTTGTTCCCTTTGGCATCTTGGGCGTTATTATGCCAAACATTGGTAAACCAGCAATTTTGAATTAGTAACTTAGGGACAGGATTACCCATACCACAAGGTTCAAGTAATTTCAGTTGATAAAATAAGGGCTTGCCTAACTCTGCCACAGTAACGACTAAATCTGCTTCAATAGTAGACTGCATTACTGTAGTATCAACTTGTTGTCTTAGCTGCTGATTTATTCCTTCCCGAAATAGAGATAGATTCTCTAAAGGTAAACTTAATCCTGCTGCGAAAGGATGACCCCCAAAACGATGAAGTAGATATTCCTGAGATTTTACTAACTGGTAGAGATCGATATTATTAACCGATCTTGCCGATCCCCTAGCTATTTCTCCATCACTACTCAGTAAAATTGTGGGACGACCATATTCTTGGGCAATTTGTCCTGCTACTAAACCTAAAACTCCACCTTGCCATTGAGGGTCTTCTAAGACAATTACACTGGTGGTAGATAGATCGATGCGCTCTAATTTCTGCTTAACTTGTTTAGTGGTTTCTTTTTGTAAAGACTTACGGCGAGTATTAGCTAATTCGGTTTCTAAGGCTAATTCTTGGCATCTAATCGGGTCACGACTAGTTAACAATTCGACACAAAAGCTAGCATCTCCATGTATACGACTAACCGCATTGATCCTGGGTCCTAACCCAAAAGAAATATCCGTCGGGCGATCGCCACTGCGACGACATAATTCTAACAAGTTAGTTACTCCTGGGCGGGTTGCTTTGGCTGGATTTACTTGTTTTTGCAGTTGTCGAATCCCTTTTTGGGCTAGATAACGACAATCTCCTTTTAACTCTACTAAATCGGCAATTAAGCCAATCGCTACTAAATCTAATAAATTCTCTAGGGGTTTTTGGGGTACATCGGGCAAAGTTTGATACATTGCTTCGACTAATTTGTAAGCTACTGCTACTCCAGAGAGAGAATAAAGCGGATGAGTAGTGTCAAAATAGCGGGGATTAATAATGGCGGTTACTGGTGGTCTTGCTTCGGGTAGAGTATGATGATCTGTGACAATAATATCTATCCCTAATTTCTGGGCATATTCAATTTCAGCAATATTAGTACTGCCAGTGTCGCAAGTAACAATTAGTTTTGTCCCAGAATCTAAAGCTCGCTCGATCCCTGCATTATTCAAACCATGAGATTCTGTTAGACGATTGGGAATATAGTAATCTAGCTGCAAATATTGAGGAAAAAATTGCCCTAAACCATCCCAAAGAACACTAGTCGAGGTTACTCCATCCGCATCAAAATCTCCCCAAATAGTTACCTTTTCTCCTCTATTTCGGGCTTGTTGCAAGCGAGCGACTGCCCTGCTCATTTCCTGTCCAAAGGCAAAAGGACTAGAAACTTGATAGCAATCTGCATGGAGATAACCTGGTAATACTTCTAGGTTATTAATTCCTCTTTGCCATAGTAACTGAGCAGCATAATGCCCATTAGAATCTGGAGTATATTCACTAACTACATTAGTGAACCATGGCGGTACTTCTGGTGGTGGTAATATTTGCCATCTTGCTTGAGGAGTATCCATATTACTTGTTGTGGGGGCAAGCTGTAGTTATTATGGGTGCAACTAGATCGATCCTAACCGACTCCAAGGCCAAAAGCGCAATACTGCATGACCAATAATATTTGTTTCTGGTAGAAAGCCCCAAATATGAGAATCATTACTGTTATTGCGGTTATCTCCCATCACAAAAATTTTACCTTCTGGCACTTGAATAGGGGGAAGATTGTATAGTGGCAACTCGGCAATATAATCTTCTGTGAGGGCTCGATCGTTGATATAAACTATGCCATTTTGTACTGATAATATATCTCCTCCCAGGGCGATCGTCCTTTTAATAAAAGCTTGATTCTTTTCATAACCTTGCATTTGCAATTGAGTTGGAGGTTGGAAAACAACAATGTCTCCCCTCCTGGGAGGATGAAAGTAGTAAGATACTTTTTCTACTACCAAGCGATCGCCTTGTTGCAAGGTAGGAAACATTGAATCAGACGGAATGTAGCGAGGTTCAGCGATAAAAACACGAATTAGAAAAGCTAAAACAATAGCAATAACTAAAGTAAGCCCATTTCCTTTGGTTTGTTGCCAAAAATTAG
>JBFRWE010000049.1:0-20335 GCA_051439345.1 Xenococcaceae cyanobacterium | reverse complement strand
TGCGCAATCGTACTCAAATTTCTGCTCTGGAACAAGTACGACATACATTGGAATTGGGTCGAGAAGATTTATTGGAAGAAGCCAGCCGTATTCGTGACTAATTTTAACTTTAGTCTGGGCTTTGTTATCGTATTATTTACGATAACAAACTTCTCCCTTCCCACACCTTTTTTCGTTCACCCATTTTTAGGGGCGAGTAGAGCAAAGAAGATCGAGGTGATTATTAAACCACAAAAAAGAGAAACTAGCAGCAGCCAGCAAAAGTTTTGAAAGCCAATCGACCAATTATTTTTGGTAATTTCTTGTCCAAACCCCTCACCAATTTTCATCGTTTAAGGACTTCTTCTAGAATTTTTAAGGATTGTTCTAATCTTCTGGTTTCTAAAGATGTGGCAGCTTCGTTGACACTATCAGGAGATTGGCTCTCAATCGCCCCACGCACAAAAGCCATATCTACTAATCCTGATTGCAGTAATTCGCACAGTTTAATTAGGATTAGTTCACATCTTTCTAATCTGAGAGATAAATTGGCTAGTTCTTTTTGTGAATTGGCTCGGTCTAATTCTCCTCGTTTCAGTTTTAAGTTGATTAGATCGTTAACCTCTATTCCTAATAGTCTGCTTTCTGCCGTAGATTCTTGGTTTCAAAATTTAACTAGATTCTAGCCTTCATCTAAATTTCGATATCCTTTCTTTCTGAGGACTACCGATATTAGCAAGGGCAGCAATTTCAAAATTGTTTATTTTACTGTTGAACTAAATTTCAATATTGTATAGCTGGTAAATTTCCATTAATTCTTGTCGAAAATAATTACGTAAGCCATCAGGTTTAGTTATATTGCAGTATTTTCCATATCCTTTAATTTCCCTAATCAACCAAAAAGGATTAAAGACTCTACGAGTTACATTTCTAGTTCCGTCACTAACCACATCATTAATATCTTCCTCTCTAGGTTTATAGGCTTTTACCATCCAGCCAGTAAATTGTAAGTGTACTTCGATATAATCCAAACTCCCGCGCCATTCCCCAGACTTGGGTATAATTCCTTGAATGCGTTCAAAGCTCAAACAACGATTCTGAAGGAGTTCGGGGAAATATTCTTTTTCTTTATTTTTTGCTGAGACATCTTCTGTTTCTTCACACCAAATGTTTAAGTAAAAACGCTTCTCATGAAAGTCTACTTGGGCAAAGTGTACGTTAAAAATCAATTCTTGCTCTTGACTATTCGTATAAAGTATCTCGAAGGGTTGTTTATTTTCAATATATTCTTCAACAACTAATCGCCATTTATCTAAATGTTGATTGATAACCTTGAGTAATTCTTTTTTTACAGAAAGCTCTAATTGAGATTTATCTAAAACGTGACGAGCGATAATTTCTGCTTCTGCTGTATATCCCGTATCTATTAAAATCCTTATCCCTTGTCTCAGAGCTTTTATTTCATTATCACTTAAATAAAAAGGCTCTCCTACTTGTACTTCTTTATTGGCGATCGCTGTTACCAATGCTGAAGGAGAAGGGCTTTTGCCCCAAAAGAAGCCTAGTTCGCGGGCTATTTCTTCTAGTTTGGCTTTTGTTCCTGCTGCAAATGAAAGTGTAAGTGTTTCCTTTTTCCTTGACATTCGATTTTTATAATTATAAGTATAGGCATTAGTGCTATATTATTCTTATTGTAAATGTAAATTGTGACTATTTGAGAAAATTTAATTGCTTTTGCTAAATAAACCGTAAGATCTCGAATTGCTCAAGATGAGTATGTTAGGAGTAGCATTGTATGTCAGATTACGATATTAAATTAAAACCCGTATATTCTTGTCCTGTCTCAGATATGCCGAAAGGAATTAGTTTATCTAAAAATTTGAACTTATCTTGGCATCAATCAGAAACTTATAAAGCAGTCAATAATCCAGACATTGATGTGGTTATCAATACTGGAATGACTGGAGATGGTAAAAGTTTAGCTTCCGATTTAGCTATTTTGTTTGGAGATTATTTAGCTTTAAAGATGTATCCTACTAATGAATTGGCTAGAGATCAGGAAATACAAACCCAAAAATATAACCAACTATTTGAATTAGAAGGTAATTTAAGAATTAATCGTCTTAGCGGACAGGATTTAGAACTTTATGCCGAACAAGAAGGACTAAAGAAAAAATCGGCTTTCAAAACTCGTGCATTTAATTCAGAGATATTATTAACCAATCCCGATATCTTTCATTATTTACATAGAGGAGCTTATCTAACACCTTACGATAATCCTGATGAATTGTGGAATAAAATTGATAATGATTTTGATTTGTTTGTATTTGACGAGTTTCACGTATTTAGTGCGCCACAAATAGCTAGTGTAATTAATACAATGTTATTAATTCGGCATACTAATCGTAATAAAAAGTTTTTGTTTCTTTCTGCTACTCCTAATCCAGATTTAATCGCTCGCTTGGTTGCAGCTAATTTTAAAGTAAAAGTTATTAATCCCATTGCCGAAAATAAATATCAATTTCTAGGTAATAAAGCCGAATCTCAGGAATTAAAAAAACAGGGATGGCGACAGATATCTAGAGAAATCAAGCTTAATTTTATTGCTTTAGAATCTACTTCTGGTACTTCAGAAAAATGGCTCAAAGATAATAGTCAAGTTATCTTAGATTTATTTACTAAATATCCTGGTAGTAAAGCAGCAATTATTCTTAATTCTATTGCTACTGTAAAGCGTTTAGTTCCTTTTTTCCAAGAACTTTTAACACCTCATGGTTTAACTGTAGGAGAGAATACGGGATTATCGGGAAAAGAAACAAAACTCCAATCTTTAGCAGCAGATTTAGTTATTGGTACGAGTACCATCGACATAGGCGTAGATTTTAAAATTAATTTTCTTTTCTTTGAATCTGCTGATGCGGGTAATTTTATTCAAAGATTGGGTAGATTGGGAAGACATGATGGTTATGAAAAAGATGGAGAATTTATTGAGTTTAATAACTATACAGCCTATGCTTTAGTTCCTAATTTTTTAGTAGAAAGACTATTTCTTAAAGATTCGGCATCATTACAAGTAGAACAAGAATATAATCGCCCTTTCTTTCATCAAGTAATTAGAGATGAATACCGTCAGATTAACGATTTTCGGGGCTATTATTCTCGTTGGGGTGCAGTTCAATCTGTTAAATTGTACAGGCAATTAGGACATCCAAATCTTAAAAAAGCTTATGCTGAAGGTAGTCAGGAGGCTTTTAAGCAAGATTGCGAGAAGGTATTTAATACCAGTCTAAATAAAACTTTTGGCAGAATAAAAGGATGGGAAAAAGAATGGAAAAAGTTAACTGGCAATCCTAAAGAAAAAGGTAATCCGATAGCAGAAGATGCCAGTAGTTTTCGTGGTGTAAGTTGTTTGCAATGTGGCTTATACGATCTTACAGAAGCTAACAAAGCAGATCGTTTTAAAACCTATGGCTTGCCAGGAATATTGAGTAATTTAGATATTGAAACTATTACCAAAGCTGAATTCGATAGATTACTCGCAGCAACTAGCCAGAAAATAAACGCACCTATTCCCAAAAGTAGATTTAATTATTGTTTGGGATTTATGAAACTGTTTCGCTATCGGGAAGAAAGATTAAACTGGCGATTTACTTATCAAGGCGATCTCAAAGATATTGCTGAAGCTTACAAAGTAATGGTTTTAACTCAGATTCAAGTATGGCAACCAGATAACTATTGGGTAAGTCAGATTAATAAGCAATTAAAGAAACAGGCTTTAGTTAGTTACGTTTTACCTTTACCAATTGCAGAAATTAAAAATCGTCTTAGATTACCCATGCACTTTCAAATTTATCCCATCAGCGATCGCACTAGCATTCATGGAAAGATCCCCTATTCTATCGCCTTTGGGCAATCGGCATTGTTAATCGATACTTTGGCATATCAGCTTAAAAGCAAGGGAGGTAAAGTATATGTTGTTTAACAATAGTTCCGTAAATTCTCCCAAATTTAGGTAGGTGACACAGTTTATGTTACCCCCAAACCCCCAATGCTGGAGGTTTATATACAAAAATTGTTGTTTCAATTCCTCATAGGAATTACCTAGCATAGAGCATATGAGCTTTCACTCGTAAGACCAAATCACATCATTTCAATTCCTCATAGGAATTATTTGCTCCGAATCAATTATACAACAATACAAAGTTTTGGTTGATGTAATTTTAATCTTATAAAAAATAGAGCGTTCCCTTGATTTTAAAATTGCGCCAATGATAACTTGAGATCGTAAACATAATTTATGGAGACTCAAATGTCCAAAAAACAGCAAATTTATCAGCTTTTGTCTGATGGCAAACCTCATTCTAAAGAAGAATTAATTCCTATTAATCATAGATTTAGTGCTGCGATCGCATCTCTACGGGAAGACTTGGGGTATGACAAAATCCCAACTATTCCTGTAGCCCATAATGTATGTCTTTACCAAATGATAATTGAATAGCATTTTGGTGGTGGAATATCACAACTTTTAATTAATAGGGGAAGCTTCATATTAGCTTGCGGTGTTAAGAACAAATAAAAGTAGTCTTTAACCCCCAATATGGCTGGTTAAGTCACTGGCAATTCTAACACTGAGCTTAATACACTACTTATTTATATCTAATTAAAGAGATAACTTTAAAAGCTTCCCTTTTCTAATTTTTAATATATGTTAATCCTAGTTATTCACAATTTATGAATCAAAATACCCAAACAGAAAATATTGATAATCTAATTACTTTACTTAATGATGGACAATGGCACTCAAGCAATGAACTAGCAGCAAAAGTTAGTTATCGTTTTGCACATACAGTTTATCAAGCTAGAAAGCAAGGTTATTGTATTGAAACTAGAAAAATAAAAAATTTAAATTATTATGAATATCGAATTGATAATAATTCAGCATCTATAAATTATTTACGCCAACTTGCTAAAAAAATACCCGAAAAAATTCCCTATTTAAAAATGTTAATTTTATTTGGTTCTAGAGTTGTAGGCAATACTCATAGTAAGAGTGATTGGGATTTTGCTGTTACCTATAATTCAGAAAAAATTAATCATAATACAAACAAAAATGAACTATTACAAATATCACAAATAATTGGCGAAGTTTTACAAATTAATGGAGATACAGTAGATGTTGTTGATTTAGAAAAATCTACTCCCTTACTAGCTCACTTTATTGCTCGTGATGGTGAAGTAATTTATGAACAACAGCCTGGAGAATTTCAACAATTCAAACAAAAGGCTTTACTAAATGATAGGGAATTAGAAGCAATAGAAAATAATTTAAAACAGCAGATAAATGGATTTCTAAAAGAGTGGGCTGAACAATGAGCATTGAACCAACGATAGTCTTGAGCCGACTTAAATTTATGTCCGATTATCTTCGGGAATTAAGACGTTTTGAGACAATGACTCTAGAAGAATATTTAGATAGCTTTGAGCAAAAAATAATTTCTGAGCGGATTCTTGAGTTGGTTATTCAATCAGCACTAGATATTAATGAGCATTTATTGACCAAAGGTTTTCAAGTAGAATCAGCAACTAATAAACAATCTTTTCTTAATTTGGGTAAATATAACATCATTACCCTTGAACTGGCAGAGGAATTATCTTTGTCAGCAGGAGTTAGAAATATTTTGGCTCATCAATATTTAAGTATTAATTATGAACTGCTTTTTGAGCATATACAAAAAACTTTGACAGTATATCCCCAATATATTAGTCAGATAGCTAATTATTTAGATAATTTGAGGAATTAACTTAATGTCCGAAGAAATAAAACAATTATCTTTATTAGATATGGAAGAAGATAATTTAAGTGAAGAATTTTCTTTTGATGATGATTTTGATTTGAATTTTGAACCATCAAATCGCACTATTGAAACAGAATCAGAATTATTAACGCTGAAGTTATTACGAGAGGCAATTACTGCCGAACATCCTAATGATGAAGTAATGGCGGATTTTGCAAAATATGTATTACCTAAGTTACTAAAGTTTGCAATTGGAGTTACTGGTAAAGGAGGAAAATTTGCAGATAATAAACGAAAACAAGCTGAACTAAAAGCTATAGAAGCAGGAGATAATAAAAAATACGATTCTAGAAATGCTGGCGATCAGTCTTTAAATACTCACTTGTTGAATGGTTTGTTTCCTGCTTATTTGATTGCCAAGATATTAGAGAAAGCCGATACAACAGTCAAAAGAGAATTTAGGAAGTTTAGAGATGTCAAACAAAGAATATTAGTTGCTAGTTTCATTCTTCATGACTTTGAAAAGTTTGATTATGCTTGTTTTTCTAATATGAAATCAAAATATAAGCAGATTAATCAACAAGAGAAACAAGGTATTTTACAATCTGATGAAGGTATTCGCAGCTTATCTAAAGAAGAACATCGAGAAATTATTAGTATAATTGTTGCCGAACTTAGTTTAGATAAATTTCTTACTGCTGGTTTAGAAGAAGATGAACAATGGCATGATTATTTAGATGACTTGTTATTTATTGCTTATAATACTCAAGTTCGTTACGATACAAATCTCAATCTTTCAGAACATGGATTAAACCCAAAACTGAAAGATCGTACTTTAATTTGTCTTGTCGATCTTTGTTGTTTGGCAGATTCTTTAGCTTCAATTGTTAAACATCCCCAAGATGCCGAACATCAAAGGCTTAAGGGTTTGATGCACAATCTTAGCGATGGACGATTAAAGTTTACCTATCATCGCTTGGCAGAAAATAGAGGAGTGTTAACTAATGTAGTCAACAATGCCCTGATTCAAGCCCATACCGAGTTAAATACATCAGAAAATAATTACTATCAACCTCTTTTATATCTGCCAACGGGAGTTATTTATTTAGCTGTTAAGAATGCGCCGAGTATTTCTATTGTAGATATCCCAGATAAAGTAATTGCCAGTATCAAACAATTGTGTGCTGACAGGTTGATGCAAAGTCAGACTGGTTTTGGCAGAGATGGTAAGGGGATGAAATATGCAGACTATTACGAACAGTTCTTTAATATTGTCGGTTTAATGCAGGTTGCTTTAAGGGCTACATTACGGATTCTCCACGATAAAAAACCTTCGGTAGCTAAAAGTCGCAGTGATAATTTAGTCAAGTTTCAGCAACAGAGAGTTTTACCGACTGATTATGACTTTACGTTTAAAGATGATATCAGATGCGATCGCCTAGCGGAATTTGGGGACGTTATTTGTCGCAAGATATATGGGGAAAAGGCTAAGAAGATTCAAGCTTTAATTAAAGCTAGTAAGAAGGATAAAAAAGCTGAAGACTTACCCGATCTAGATTTGTTACCCGAACATTTAATTATTAAGGTAGCCCAAAAGTGGAATTTAGAGCAATATATTCCGCAAATCAGAGAAATACAGAATATTAATCAAAGTCTTAAGGAATTAAAACTAAAAGGGAATACTGGAGGAGTACCTTATGAATGGTACTATCTGGCAGCTAAATATTTACAACATAATTCTGGAATTGAAGATGTTAGGGAAACGGGAGAAAAGTTAATTGAATTTATTTCGGGGTTGATTCAGCCTATTGTTGAAAAGTATCAGTTAGCTGATGGTTGGGATGACTTAAGACTATGGGTAAATCGTATTGTGATGTTACCACAACTCTCTCAACCTCTCCCCCAAACCCTTTCCTACGAGGAGAGGGGAGAAGATAAAGAGGAGAGTAATACCAGAGTTCAAATATTTCTCGATGAATTAAATAATTATCAACTAGCTAAAAAATCAGGGAGGGGAAGACAGCTTATTTGTTCCATTTCCCATTCTGCCTACAGCGTTACGGAACAAATGGAGTCAGCGGTATTGTTCACTCCCCAGGTATATACCAACAAACAAATGCTAGGAGGTTCAAACGCCAAACGCAACATTTCTAGTATTGCTGGTATTGAGATGATGCTAAGGCAAATCTTGATGAACAATAGTCAGGCAGTAGGTAAACGATTTGAAGATGGTAAGTATCGTTATATCTACTTTTACCCGACTTATTATTTCACTCCAGAAACCAACAAATTCTTAACATATGCCTATGCCAATATTGCCCAGACTCGTTTTAGCACTGGAGTACGCAACCATTTTATTAACGATGAGTTACAAGCTGACTTTAGTAAGCAACGCTATCAAAGTGTGGATGCTTTCTTGATTGATGAAGATTTACAACTCAAGCAAAATTTACCAGAAGATAACCCCAATTATAAGAAAGACTATAGCTTTAAACTGTCCTATCCCGATGACTTACCCCTGACATTTTATTTTATGGCATTGCCAACACCCAAAAAAGGAAAGGAGCAAAAACCTACCGATACAGAATCATGGGTAATGCCTACTTGGTTGGCTTTTGCCTTCCCAATGATATTAGATGTCAAAACAGTGGTTTCCGAATCTCCCATTCCTCCATTTACCGATGGTACAGAGTTTGAAGAAACAGTATTTCTCGACAGCGCGCCTCAAGCTTTTAAAGTTCTTACCAAACGCGATCGCTTTAGACTCGATTATATCTTAGAAGGTTGGCAAGAAGGAGATCAAAAGTATTCTGCACCCCTTAATGTTTTAACTGCTGCCTATGCCATTCATTTAGATGTTAATGCTAAGCAAGGTAAGTCTGGTTATAACCCTAATTGGGGTAAATTAACCGAACTAGCTAAAGATTTAGAAACTAGCCCTCTTTATGTTTTTAATTATCTCAATCAATGGGTACGAAGACAAAATGTTGACACAGCCAGAATAGAAAAGATTAAGCTTTATGCTTATCATTTTTATCCCTGTTTTGATGCTTATGCTCAATATAATTTCACTACAAAAAAATGGACGATGACAGAAAAATCAAAACTTAATCACCCACTAAAACTGACAGAACTTTATCGTGTATTTTATCGAGCTAAAAAACTATATAGCCCTAAAGCTAATGCAGTGTTAAAACCAATTGATATTGCAGCAGAAACCATCTTAAAAGCCGAGTCTACAGTCTTTAGTGGCGAAACATTAGTTCATGCTGTTGCTGCGGAGATTACTAAGCTAATGGATCGAGTTCATGCTGATACTGCTGAGGGAACATGGAAATTTACTAATCAAGAAAGAGATAAAGAAAGACAAGCAATACTAGAATTTGCCCGTTATTTTGTTGAAGAAGTATTTGAAAAATCCTTTTCAGGCGATCGCGCTCGGTTGGCAGGAAGACAAATCAATTTAATTCGTGATACTTGCGAGTTTTTATATCGCTTAGCAAACGATAAAGATATTGAAATTTTTGAAAGAGAAAAGGCAAAGCAGAAAAATAAGAATGAATCTAAAGAATAGAAATCAATCAAAAGTCTTCTAAACATGAAAAATTTAGAGGCAAAAATTCTTATTTACAATCTACCTAATCAAAATATTTACACTACAAGAAAAAAAGTATGACATTTTTAAAATTTATCAATGCAAAATATTTCCATACTGAAATTCCCTATAAACCAATGGGAAAATACGCTCATTTCTTAACTATTCGTGTTACCGAATCTTATCCACTATTTCAAACCGATGGAGAGTTAAATAAAGCTAGAGTAAGAGCGGGAGTTACTAATCAAAATCCTATTAGTAGGTTAACAATGTTTAAGCGCAAACAATCAACCCCAGAAAGATTAATTGGCAGAGAATTATTACGCAATTATGGTTTAGTTCAACCAGATGAATGTGAATACAATGTTGACTTTGCTAAAAACAATGCTGACTGTATTATTTATGGATTTGCGATCGGTGATGGAGGATCGGAAAAATCTAAAGTAGTAGTAGATTCTGCTTATTCTATTACTTCTTTTGATGAGTCTCACGAAACCTTTACTCTTAATGCTCCTTACGAACATGGAACTATGAGTAAAAATGGTGCGGTTACTAGCAGGATTAATCAGCAAGATCATATTCGTCCTCAGGTATTTTTTCCTAGTATTGTTACTCTAAAAGACCCAACAGAAGCTAGTTTTCTTTATGTATTTAATAACATCCTTCGTACTCGGCATTATGGCGCACAAACTACCAGGACAGGAAGAGTCAGAAATGAATTAATTGGTGTTATTTTTGCCGATGGAGAAATAGTTAGTAATCTGCGTTGGACGCAGGCAATTTATGACAAACTAGGAGATAAAATCAACTCTCACGATCCCTTAAATGAAGATGAAGTCAACCAAGCTGCTCAAGATGCGATTGCAGAACTAATGTCACAAGAATTTATCGTACATAAAGACTTTATTGGGGATAGTTTTACTCCTATTTTAAAGGAAGTAAAAACTTTGAATAGTAAGGAAGAAAAAATCAAAGAAATCTTAACTAAAGCCAATCAAGAAGCACAGGATTACTTTAATAAGTATATCGAAAAACCCAAGGACAAAAATAAAGATAAGGACAAAGGTCAAAAAACAGCTAAATCGAAATAATTTATATTACGAACATTACCTGTTTTGAAAAATATCGGGAAGGGCGACTTGTAAATCGTCCTTACTATCTCTCTTATCCTTTAACCTATTCCCTGTTCCCTAACTCCTAATGACTACTATTTATCGCTGTCAATTAGAACTTCATGATAGTCTTTATTTTGCTACCCGTGAAATAGGCAGATTATATGAAACCGAACCAATTTTACATAATTACGCTCTCTGCTATGCTCTCGATTTAGTAGATAACCAAAAATACGCTACTACTGTTGCAGAAGAAGATTCTTATCGCTATTTTTGTTCTGAACAAATACCCAAATATGAAGAGCATTTAACACCTTTAAATCAGCAAAAAATCTATGTTACTCCAGCACGATCTCTGATTCATACTTCTGTCTTAAATACTTGGAAATATGCTAGTAATAACTATCACGTCAAAATGGAAAAGACTCAGAAAAATATTCCTAGTTTTGGTAGAGCAAAAGAAATAGCAGCAGAAAGTCAATTTGAGTTTTTTATTTTTTCTGAAAACTTACTAAATTTCCCTAAATGGAAATGGATACGCCTTGGTAAATGGATGAGTAAAGCCCAGGTAATATTTGAACAACTATCGTCTATCAAAATACAGCAAGGATTATTTACTTGTATTCATCCTTTGAACCCTCTAGATGTCATGTTTACCAATCAAGTCTTTAGTTACGACGTGATTAATATGCCACCTGTTAGTTTAATTCGGAATGCTCAAATTCAAGGACAATTTTGTCAAATAGATGATAACTTAAAAATTCCTGTAAATATGCAATATCGTTTCAGTTAAAAGTTTTTACTAAAAATGCCCTACAGTCTTATCTTAAACTTACTTCCACTATCCTCTATATCTCCAGGCTATTTACGAGGCGAACACCTCCACGCCCTATTCCTTAATATAGTAAGCCATTGCGATCGCTCTCTAGGAGACTACTTACACAATCAAAAAACCCACAAAGCCTTTACTATTTCTCCTTTACAGGTTTTAGGAGACAAAAAAAAGAAAATACAGTATCAACACAAAAAACCGATACCTATGAATACCCCCTGCTGGTGGCGCATATCATTATTAGATGAAAGCCTGTTCAGTAAACTAACTCAACTATGGCTGAACATCAACCCCGAAAAGCCCTGGCATTTGGGTAGTGCAGATTTAAAGATCGCTAGTATTTTTGGTACATCCCAACCTAACCAACCTTGGGCTAATGCTACCCCTTACGATCGCCTGTACGAAGAAGCTTCCGATACTAATAATAAATTTACCTTTTCCTTTGCGACTCCCACAACTTTTGGTAAGGGAAAACAGAATAACTCCTTACCCACTCCTGAAAGTATTTTTAGAAGCCTCCGTAAACGTTGGAATAAGTATAGTTCAATTGAAATTCCTGAAACAGAATTACCTTTAGAATCCTTATTCCCCAGTTATTTCAACCTTCGCACCGAAGTTGTTAAGGACAGCAAAAGCACAATCATTGGTTGCGTGGGGGATATTAGCTATAAGGCTTTTGGAAATATCGCTCCTCAACAAATCAAGTACTTGAACACTTTGGCAGATTTTGCACTCTATTGTGGCATGGGTAAAAAGACCACTATGGGAATGGGAATGGTGAGAAGAATTAATAATCAAATCAAGTCATCATGAATCAAGAAGAAAACTTTATACCTATCGCATCTCTTAACCACTATGCTTACTGTCCTCATCGCTGCTGGAGAATGTTTTGTGCGGGGGACTTTATCCATAATCATTACACCATAGAAGGAACAAGTTTACACGAGCGCGTACATACTCTTAGTGAAGAAAATCGCCAATATACTTGGCAAGTAAGAGCAATCTGGCTTAGGTCTGAAAAATATGGACTTGTTGGCAAGTCAGACTTAATTGAATCTAATTCTGGCGAACTTTACCCTATTGAATACAAACGGGGTAAAAGAGACGATTGGTCAAACGATGCTTTGCAAGTTTGCGGACAAGCTTTATGCTTAGAAGAAATGACTGGTAAATCTGTTACTACTGGTTATGTCTATTACGCTCATTCTCACCAACGTCAAGAAGTAAGTATAGACCGAAATTTACGAGAAAAAGCGATCGCCATTATTTCATCCATTCAAACCATGATGCAAACTGGAAAAATGCCACCTCCAGTTTACAAACCTCGTTGTAAGGGATGCAGTCTGTATGCTCGTTGTCTACCCCAGGCTGTAAACCCGTTTTAAAACGTCAGTGTACTTACCAAGAAGTCTTTGAAATTCAAGCACGACTTATAGCTAAATATTTGATGGGAGAAACCGATAAATATCCTCCACTTATTTTAAAGTAATCCATGTTTGTAATAGTCAGTTACGATATATCTGAAGACAAGCGACGTACTAAAATCCACGATATCCTATCTTCTTATGGTCAATGGATGCAGTATAGTTTGTTTGAGTGCGATTTAACCAAAACTGAATATGTTAAATTGCGCTCGCGTCTCAATAAAATAATTAACTCCGATACTGATAGCATTCGTTTTTACTTTCTCTGTAGTTGTTGCCAAAATAAAATAGAGCGTATTGGTGGCGAAGCTGTTCGAGATCATACTATTTTCTTTGCCGAGTAAAATATTTGCGCGAAAGGGTAGGTGTAGAAAATGACAGGATACAAAAAATCTTTGCAATTAATACAGAGTCAAGTGTTAAGTGCAATTAAACTAATTTATGTACCGCGCAATATACGAAATAAAGCTTTCAGCGATTTCGGCTCTATTTTTCTTTTTCTTTGTGCTATTATCAACCGAGTACCGCGCAAATGTACCTTGAAAACCAAATATATCAGAAATTTTGGAGTACTACAGTTTAAACTACCATTAATTCCTAAGAGGAATTGAAACGAAGATATCTCCCGTAGAAGCCAGTTTAGGACAGGGTTTAAACTACCATTAATTCCTAAGAGGAATTGAAACAGAATTCAAGAAGAGTGTCATCCATCCAGATTTAATGTTTAAACTACCATTAATTCCTAAGAGGAATTGAAACTCTTATCTGACTATTTTTCCTCTAGCATAAATTTCGTTTAAACTACCATTAATTCCTAAGAGGAATTGAAACTACTATCTTCATCGCGAACATGTCCGTTCAAAATGTTTAAACTACCATTAATTCCTAAGAGGAATTGAAACATACGCCTCTTATAATCATCGTTACAAATATCGGCACGTTTAAACTACCATTAATTCCTAAGAGGAATTGAAACTACGCATTTTCTGATCAAACACTGATAGCGATTCACGTTTAAACTACCATTAATTCCTAAGAGGAATTGAAACAATTTTATGGTACTGCCTGGTCGCTACCTTATATTGTTTAAACTACCATTAATTCCTAAGAGGAATTGAAACAGCGAAATTATATCGTCTGGCGCGAGAAATCAAACAGTTTAAACTACCATTAATTCCTAAGAGGAATTGAAACTCGGGAATCTATATTAATAGCGAAAAGACTCAGATGTTGTTTAAACTACCATTAATTCCTAAGAGGAATTGAAACTTCCTGCACTTCCTGTTCCTTGATTTTCCCCCGTGTTTAAACTACCATTAATTCCTAAGAGGAATTGAAACGTCGATGAAGACTTGACGGAACGTTGCCTTATTCAAATCGTTTAAACTACCATTAATTCCTAAGAGGAATTAAAACTAGATCGGCTAAAACGGTACTGCTAGAAGAAGAGAGGGTTTAAACTACCATTAATTCCTAAGAGGAATTGAAACATTACAGAGAATAATTGCGATCGATGCGCTAGTAGAATGTTTAAACTACCATTAATTCCTAAGAGGAATTGAAACTGAATACCAAAAGGAATAGATCCTGATGTTCCCCGTTTAAACTACCATTAATTCCTAAGAGGAATTGAAACTGTCATTAGCAATTATTTTCTCAATAATCCGTTTTTCCTCCTCTGGGGAAATATCAGCTGGTACTTTAGTCCAACCTGGTCGGCTAGTACTTTCGGTAATCGCTGCTCGAACTTTTTCATCATCATTCCTGTTCTCAGAAATGTAATTTCTTAGTTCTGCCATAGTCATGGCTTTAAAATTAGGTAAGGTCATTAGCTATTTTCTGCTCCAAAACTGCTTCAAACTCTTCTGGTTTCATCTCCCAAGGTGGGGGGTAAAACTCAGCATTTTTATCTTCTTCTGCCAGTTTCTCAAAGAAAACTGACCAGCCTTGTTCATCTTGACGATTAAAGCGATCGCTTGTAGTGTGTCTACAATCTAAAAAACTTAATTACTACAATAAATATTGCTCTATTTCGGCGGAAATAGAAGGTTGCTGCAACGAGGGGCAATCACCCCCTGAAACCTTTGTCTGATAATAGTTTCAGCCTTAGTCAACTTCCAAGAACTAAAACTTGTTTTTCTAGCTAATTGATAAGTTTTTCAAATACATTACTCTCAGGGTATTTGACAATTAAGCTAAAATCTGAGTTTTTAATAAATTTATCAAATTACCTCGACTCATTCATTTATGCTTTTCTCTAACTGGTATTTCCTGAATGGAGCAAAAAATGAATGGTCAAACCACATTGGGACACAGAAGAACTAATTGAAAATTGGACGCTTTTACCCCAAGAACTCGAATTGGTCAAAAATAAGGTTGATGCTAATCAAATTGGTTTTGCCGTTTTACTGAAATATTTTCAAGTTTTTGCTCGTTTTCCTGAAGAAACAACAAAAATACCTGACGCTATTATCTCTTACATAGCTTCACAGCTAGAAACTGATACTCAATTGTATTCTCAATATAATTGGCAAGGGCGTTCTATCAAAAATCATCGTGCAGAAATTCGCGCTTTATTTGGCTTTAGAACGGCTAAAATCTCTGATTCTGAAGCAATAAGTAAGTGGTTAATCGAGAAAATTTTACCGAACGAACAAAGATTTGAACCAGTTCAGTCCCTTATATATCAAAGATTTCGAGAATTACAAATCGAACCCATAACCCCCAAACAAATTGAACGTTTAATCAAAAGTACAATTCGCCAATACGAAGCTGATTTCTGTCAGCAAATCCTAAATAAACTTACTGCAGAAAATATCCAACAGATCGATCTTCTTCTCTCCACAGAAGAAACAGAAGATGAAGAATCTGTCGAGCAGTCAAGCAAAAAAATCAAAATGTCAGATTTTGCTTTCCTCAAAACTGACCCAGGAGCAGTGGGATTGGGTAGCTTCTTGACTGAAATAGAAAAGCTCAAACGCATTCGCGCTGTTGGTTTGCCAACTAATTTTATGATAGGTAAATCATCTAAACTGGTCAAAACCTATCGTCATCGAGCAGCTACAGAGACTCCCTATCTCTTGAGACAACACAAAGATGCTATCCGCTACACTTTGATGGCAGCCTTTTGTATTAAACGCAGCCAAGAGATTACCGATAGTCTAATTGAGATACTGACGACTATCATTAAACGCATTGATAACCGAGCAGAGAAGCGCATCAACCAGGAATTAATTGAAGAGTTCAAAAAGGTGTCAGGTAAAACTGGCTTACTGTATCGGATTGCTGAAGTATCCATTGCCGAACCAAATGGGGTTATCGAACAAGTAATCTTCCCTGTGGTATCTCTCAAGACTCTCAAGGACTTGGTTGCTGAATATAAAGGAACGGGGTTGGCTTATAAGCGGAGAGTTCACAATGTAATGCGAGCCTCCTTTGCTAATCACTACCGTCGCATGATTCCTCAATTGTTAGAGGTGCTAGAATTTCGGTCTAATAATGACCTGCATCGTCCAGTAATTGAGGCATTGGAGCTATTAAAGAAATACGCCTACAGCAAAGCTAGATATTACGATTCTACAGAAGAGATACCCATTGATGGAGTTCTCAAAGCAGGAGCAAAAGAAATCCTGATGGAGACAGATAACGAGGGTCAGGAGCGCATTAACCGTATCAATTATGAAATCTGCGTCCTTAAAGCCCTAAGAGAAAGGCTTTGCTGTAAGGAAATTTGGGTAGTAGGGGCTAATCGCTATCGCAATCCCGATGATGACTTACCTACAGACTTTGAAACTAAGCGTCAGATTTACTATCAGGCTTTAACTCTCCCTGAAGATGTGGAAACTTTTATTTCTGGTTTACGGCATCAGATGGAAGAGGGGTTAGAGAAACTAGACAAGGGGATGCCTAGAAATAAGGGCGTGACTATTGGAGGTAAGGGAAACAAAGGCTTAATTAGACTCAGTCCCTTTGATGCTGCACCAGACCCTATTAATTTAAGACAATTAAAGGGAGAAATTAATCGTCTCTGGCATAAAACCAGCCTCTTGGACATTCTCAAAGAGACGGACTTGAGAGTAGATTTTACTCGTAAATTTAAGAGTATGGGTACGAGAGAAATACTAGACAGAGAGACATTACAAAAGCGATTGCTACTTTGTCTGTTTGGCATGGGGACTAATACGGGATTGAAGAGAATCAATACGGGAATAGATGGGGAGAATTATCAAGATTTAATCTATGTCCGCCGTCGCTACATCCACAAAGACCAGTTACGTAGTGCTATAGCCGAGATAGTCAATGCCAATGCATGAGATTCGTTTGCCTCATATCTGGGGCGAGGGTACAACTACCTGTGAAGCGTGACAGCAAGCATTTTGGAGCTTGGTCACAGAATTTAATTACCCAATATCATCTCCGCTATGGGGGACGGGGAGTAATGATTTACTGGCACGTTGAGAAGAATTCTACCTGTATCTATTCTCAGCTTAAAACCTGTTCGAGTAGTGAAGTCTCCGCGATGATTAATGGGGTTTTAAAGCATTGTACCAGCATGGAGGTGAAAAAGAATTATGTGGACAGTCACGGTCAAAGCGAAGTGGCTTTTGCCTTTACTCATCTCTTAGGCTTTCAGTTAATGCCCAGGCTCAAAAGAATTAAGGTGCAGAAGCTCTATCGCCCTTATACTGGTCAAGCTGATGCTTATCCCAATCTAGAACCTGTAATGACTCGTCCGCTCAACTGGGATTTGATTCGCCAACAGTACGACCAGATGGTGAAGTATGCCACTGCTTTAAGGTTGGGGACGGCAGAAACCGAAGCTATACTCAAGCGGTTTAGTAAAAATTCCTTTAAACATCCTACCTATCTGGCTTTGATGGAGTTGGGCAGGGTAATAAAAACTATTTTCCTCTGTCAGTACCTCGATTCTGTTGCTATACGCAGGGAGATTAATGAGGGTTTAAATGTGGTAGAGAGATGGAATGGGGTTAATGAATTTATCTTTTACGGGAAAGGTGGTGAGTTTGCTTCTAATCGTTTGGAAAGTCAGGAGTTATCGATGTTATCTTTGCACCTGTTACAGATTTGTTTGGTGTATGTAAACACCTTGATGATTCAGAGCGTGTTGGCGCAGAAGCATTGGTCAAAGAGGCTAACTGCAAGGGATTTACAAGCAATTACCCCGTTGATATTTAGTCATGTGAATCCTTATGGGTTGTTTAAGTTGGATATGAAAGAGAGGATATCGAGATTATCGCAACCTAGGGTTGCTTAAAAGCTGAGGAGGTTATTTATAAGTATTATATTTTTCGTTGCCAATACTTCGTTAGGAATAGCATACATTTGATATTTGTTGGAGTGAAAAATGCAACACGACCTACAGACCAATAAACAGAACGCGATTGCCTTCTATCGTATAGCTTACTTAGGCAATCCCATAAAAGCCGTCGAAACTGATGTTGGTGTCGAATACATCCAGCATAACCCATTGGTGGGCGATGGGAAACAGGCATTCATTGATTACTTTACTGAAATGGCGGATAAATACCCCAACAAAGAAATAGAGTTTGTACGCGCTGTCGCAGAGGGAGACCTAGTTGCTTTACATACACATCAAATCTGGCCAGGTAATGAAGAGTACGTAACAATGGATTTTTTCAGATTCGATGAAAATGGCAAGCTCGTTGAACATTGGGATTCCATACAGGAAGTACCAAATGAAACTAAAAACGGTAATCCAATGTATTAATCCCGCATTAACTAAGCTTTTACTGCCAGAATTTAATCCATCCAAAAGTTTTCAAACCTTTGGGGTGACATCTGAGTATAACGAACCGTGTGGTGAATATTTTTATGTCCCAAATAATCCTGAATCGCTCTGGTATCATGTCCTTGAGCAGCTAAATAATAACCGCACCCATGGCGCAGTTGATGGGGATGAACCTGGAAGGGAAGACCAGCTATTTCTCCTGCCCTAGCTACAATGTGGCGAACAGAACGAGTTGAGAGAGGAGCTTTTCGTTCCGAGACAAAAACATAGCTCGTATCGGCATAGTCTCTCTGGATTTGGCGCAAGGCTCTGAGTTCGGGAGAGCGTAAGGGATGAATGCTATTGCGACCGTGTTTGACCCGATGGATTTCAATGTAACCACCAGCTAAATCTATCTGCGTCCATTTGAGGGCTACTAATTCAGCCGTTCTCAATCCGTGACGAAACATCAGTAAAATAATTGCTCCATCCCTCACGCCATGACGACCTATTTTTTTGGCTGCGCGGATCATCGCTTTGATTTCTGACGAGCGCAGGTATTCTCTTTCTCTGGTTGATAGTTTTTTCGGTGGAGGAGGAAAAAACTTTGCCGAAAAGGGAAGTTGGGCGGTTGTTTGTAGCATGGGTCAAGTCCTCATGCTGGTGTTTATATTTTTATGGGACTTTGCCTAAAAGGAATCGAACTAGGCAAAGTAATGATTTGTATTTCTTATCATTTCCGCCCAAAAATGGGATCAAAAATCACAAATTAGACTTGGTTGCCCCTCGTTGCAGCAACCTTCTATTTCCGCCATTTCTTCACGAACTTTCTTGGTTAACTGCAATCTTTGTTCCTCCCTCTCCTTGGCTCTATGAACTGCGTCACTATTTCTTTGTGCTTGAACCTCGATCGCTCCTCGCAAGAAACCCAAGTCTAATAATTCTGCTTCGTTGATTACACAATAGCGTTTGAGGATTAATTCACAATTTTGGACTCTGTTGGCTAGATGAGCGATGGCTTTTTGGAGGTTCTCTAGAGCTTCTTTGTCTGAGGTGGGGGATTCTAGTTTGATTCTGATTAAATCTTCTACACCAATCTTGAGATGTTCTGCTTCTGCGGTGAGGGATTCTAATTGTTCTTTGCCGATGTAAAACTTTTTCCCTGCCACTTTATCCCCTCCTCTTTTTCTTAAATAGTAGGAAGATCCTGTTATTCTTGTGGCTATTGGTTTACAAAAGTTGACTTACTTTTGATTAGCCCTCCCTAGTAATTGTTCAAGTTAAATCCAATTATTTCAGGTAATTACAGGCGTTCTTTGTTCAAACTATCCCCCCATCAGTGGGAGTAGCGTGTGACGAGCGAAGGGAGTGCGGAATTACGAAACGTAGTGGAGTGGTGCAGCCTATATGAGAGGTTTTAATAGTTTGATTTTTTCTTGACCTAATTTTACCACTGATTTGACTAATCAGATACTATTCAAGCTTCTGAGCAATTATACTCAATTTTTCCCTTCAATTAAAAATTTATAACCGACTAATTTCCCTGCTATAAGTTTTTTATTGATAATTCTTAATTCGGTAAGTCTTTTAATAGCACGAGAAACCCGTGATTGTTTGATATCTAGCTTTTGGGCTATTTCAGTTTGAGCTATTTCTACCTCTTCACTCTCTGCATTGGCTAATAGTATCAGCAGCACTCGATAATCTTCTCCTCTTAACTTCTTGGACTTTGGACAAAAAAATATTGTTAGCGTGAATTTTACGCTAACAAACAACAAAATAAGATCTCCCCTATCTCAGCCCAGAAAATAGCCGAGAAATGCTTAATCTTAGGATTTTTTTGAGAAAA
>JBFRWE010000048.1:0-2965 GCA_051439345.1 Xenococcaceae cyanobacterium | reverse complement strand
TCTGTCTAAGATTTAGACTCTGCCAATTAATTAAAAGTTACTCAGATGAATTTGAGCCGACAGGAGATATTTATTGCCTCCACAGTAGCGAGTGCTTTCTGTGTTAGTGTTGTCTTAGTCTTATTTCGCAGCCTTCAGGCGAGTTTGCTCGGTGCAGCGATGGTGTTTGCTATTGCCATTGCCTATCGTTTTCCCCGTAAGGGATTGTGGCTATTTCTGATTTATATGCCTTTGGCTGGAACAGTTAGCTATTCTTTCGCTTCAATTTATAGAGCCGTAGGCGGTCATGTATCCTATTCTCAGGATTATGCTCTATTTCATCTAGCTAAAGATGCTTTTTACTTTCCTGCATTATTCTGTATTTTAAGATCGAGTTCATGGCTGAAAGGACTAAAAAATCTTCAAGGCAATCTGCGGATTTTAGTAATTGCCATCTTGTTTTTATTTGGAGCTTGTCTACTTACTCTATTTTTGGTTAATTTTCCTCAACAGCTATCCGCTTCAGGTAGAGAGAAACCTCTTTTAATGGGAATTATTGGCTTAAAAAAATTAGTTGGCTATCTTCCCCTAATGGCTTGTAGTTATTATCTCATTCGCGATCGACAAGATTTAAAATATTTATTCCGCTTACAAATGATTATTAGTTTAGTTTGTTGCGGATTATGTTTAATACAGTATTTACTGCTAACTCAAGGGATTTGTGCTGGTAATATGGATTTACCTGAACCAGCTTTTAGAAGAGTTACTCTTCAAGCTAGGTGTTTTGTGGGAGGCTCTCTTCTTTACAATCCTCAACTTAAATTAATTAGTTTGCCAGGAACTTTTGTTGCACCTTGGCAATGGGCATGGTTTTTGATTGCTAATAGCTTTTTAACTGCTGCTGCTACGGCCTATGAATCTTCTCGTCTGTGGCGCATATTGGGTTTTGTTTCGATCGCTTCAGTTCTTGTTGCTGCTGCTATTTCTGGTCAAACAACAGCTACAATGCTCGTACCTATTATCTTTTTTGTTCTCTTATGGGCAACAGCAAGAAATAATAAATGGCTTCCTTATAAACTAGGAATTGCTACTTTTTTATGTATTTTAATTGCTAACAATTTTGGTGTATTTGGTTCGGCTTTAGACAGTATCATCTTTCGTTGGAACTATAGCCCACCACAGCAATTTATTGTCGATCAGTTTAATTGGATTATCAGAGAAGGTGTTCCTCTTCTTGGTCAAGGTTTAGGTAGATCTGCTAGTGCTGCCCGCAAATTAGGGGAGATTAGACTCATTGAAACTTTTTATCCCCGTTTACTTTATGAAATTGGTTGGTTAGGTACTCTCGCTTTTTTGGGGGTAGTTTCTTTAATTACTATTTTTACTTTTAAAGTTTATCGCTCTATCCAAAATTTACCTATGCGTAGTTTAGGACTTTGCTTATGGTTATTTTTATTATTTATTAGTTACAACACTTTTTATTATCCGTTAGCTGTTGAACCTGTAAATATTTATTATTGGTTTTTCGCAGGGGTGTTATTGAAATTACCGATGCTCGCTCCTATTGAGAGAGAGATTAGAGATTAGGTAGGGGCAAACAGCAGTTCGCCCCTACAAATAATGCTGATGGCTTTTTTTCGCTCAACCTTTAACACAAACTACTTGTTTGAGAGTGGCAACCACTTCTACTAAATCAGTTTGTTGCTTCATTACCTCTTCAATTGGTTTATACGCACTGGGAATTTCATCGATAACACCTTTGTCTTTACGGCATTCAATACCCTGAGTTTGCTGAACTAAATCATCTACACTAAAACGTTTTTTGGCTTGGGTACGAGACATAGTTCTCCCTGCGCCATGACTACAAGAACAGTAGCTATGGCTATTGCCTTTTCCTTTGACAATAAAAGATTTTGCACCCATAGAACCAGGAATAATGCCATAATCTTCTTCTTTGGCACGGACAGCACCTTTACGGGTAACATAAACTTCTTCGCCAAAATGAACTTCTTTTTCGGCATAATTGTGATGACAATTAACAGACATTAGAGGTTTTGTGGGTTTTCCTCCAACCAAGTGCTTTTCGACAATACGCTTAAAACGCTCCATCATCACATCTCGGTTAAAACGAGCATAATTTTGCGCCCATTGTAAATCTCGCCAATAAGCTGCAAATTCTGGTGTTCCTGCGACAAAATAAGCTAAATCTAGATCGGGTAATTTAATATCTGCTAATTTAGCTAGTTCTTTCCCTGTAGCAATATGACACTGCGCCAACATATTACCAATATGGCGAGAACCAGAATGAAGCATCAACCAGACTTGATTGTCTGTATCTAGGCATAATTCAATAAAGTGATTCCCTCCACCAAGAGAACCCATTTGTTTCATAGCTTTGTCTTCTAACCGCTTTACTCCTGGATGTAATTCTTTAAAGTCTCGCCAACCTTGCCAGTTAGTAACTGCTTTGGCTATTTCTTTATTTTGATTGAAACCAACAGGAATAGAGGCTTCAATATCTTGGCGAATTTTTTTCAGTTTTCCTTCTAGTTGAGTGCCATTAAATGGAGTTTTAACAGCAGCCATCCCGCAGTTATGAACAAACACACCTGCACTAAGAGCAAAGTTATGATATTCGGGAACACTCAGACAATATACATCTTCACGCTCAGTTAAGGGAATCACTTTTACAACTTTGTGATTATAGCCATCTTTGTCTGTTTTTGAGTAAAAAGGCATCAAAGAATTACCAGGCTGTAAGTTATTGGCTTCTTGGTAATTGCCATCTCTCAACATGAATTGATGATCACGAGTGCATTTGATTTCCTCGCCATTATCTAGAATTACTTTGACTAAAGGTGCTTGACGACGGGTTAGACGAGCGATCGCACTTGCTGCTACAATTTTTCCAGTCGAAGTACAGGCATAAACAAAAATCTCAGATTTATGCTCAGCTAATTTTTGAAGAGGATAAGATTTTCCATCT
>JBFRWE010000047.1:0-11655 GCA_051439345.1 Xenococcaceae cyanobacterium | reverse complement strand
ATAAGATAGTGGGTAGGGTTGGTTCGACCCGAAGTTACGCCTGTGGACAAGTAGTTGCCGACAACCTTGGCTGAAGCAGGAATTAAACACCAAAATGAATAACTTTGGATAAGTTTTAATGAACAGTGCTGTTAGTTAATCACCGTAGCTAGTAATCCTTCACAAAAGCTACGAATACGAATATATTTTAAGGGCGATCGCCAATCGCCCCTAATAACTAGACAACAGCTATATTCTGATCTTGCCAGCGTCCTACTGCTTGACTAATTACAGCTAGTTCTTTCATTAGACGATCGAAACGTTCGGGAGTGAGGGATTGAGGGCCATCGGAAAGAGCTTTAGCTGGATTGGGGTGAACTTCAATCATCAAAGAATCTGTCCCCGCAGCGATCGCTGCTTTGGCCATATCTGGTACGTATTCAGCTTTACCTGTCCCATGACTAGGATCGATCATAATTGGTAAATGGGTCAAGGAACGTAGTACAGGTATAACCGCTAAATCTAGCGTATTGCGAGCATAGCTGCGATCGAAGGTACGAATTCCTCTTTCACAGAGAATAACATTAGGATTTCCTGCTGCTAAAATATATTCTGCTGCCATGAGCCACTCATCAATAGTCGCGGACATGCCTCTTTTTAGTAATACCGGCTTATCCTGCGCTCCTACTTTTTTCAAGAGGGCAAAATTCTGCATATTTCTTGCCCCAACTTGTAGTACATCAGCAACTTCAGCAATTTTTTCGACATCAGCAGTATCCATTACCTCGGTAATAATACCCAAACCGCTAGCTTCCCTAGCTGCTGCTAATAATCCTAAAGCACTTTCCCCATGACCTTGGAAAGAATAAGGAGATGTCCGAGGTTTATAAGCTCCGCCTCTTAAAAATTTAGCCCCCGCAGCTTTAACGCGCTTAGCTGTTTCCACAATCATCTCTTCATTTTCGACTGAACAAGGTCCAGCAACTACAACTAAAGGATGATTTCTGCCAAAAGGAACTTTACCATTAGGGGTAGAAACTAATACTTCACTTGGTTCTCCATGGCGAAACTCTAGACTAGTACGCTTAAAGGGTTTTTCTACTCTTAGTACTACTTCAATCCAAGGACTAATTTCTTGAATTTGTAAAGGATCGAGGGATGCCGTATCTCCTACCAACCCAATTACTACTTTGTGTTTGCCAATAATTTTTTCTGGTGTCAGTCCCCATTGCTGCATTTCTGCGCTTACACGCTTTATTTCTACATCAGGAGAACCAACCTTCATCACGATAATCATAATCAAACTCCTTTGGGGATATCTTAAATAGGTGTACAGGTTTAGTAATACCGAACTCCTACATAATAGCTATTAGCTAACAGCTATTATGTTTTTCTCTTAAATAATTGCAATGTTAAATTAATTTCCTTTAGCACTCTTGCGGGAAGATTTCCAAGCACTAGTGGTTCGTTGCCAGTTAGTTTTGATTTGTTCTAAACCTAGCCAACTACCTGCTTGGGTTTCGTCCCAAGAGGCAGAAAAGATACCATAGCTCAAGCCGACAAACCCTAGTCCAAATAAACTAAAGGATACGAATAGGACTAGATAAGGAGGCAATACTAGCCATTGATTGCTAGATATCCAATAAAAGATAAAAAAGGAAGAGATACCCAAAGAAGTAGGAATCCCGCAAAAGAGAGCCATGCGACGAGCCATTCTTTTACTGACTACATCAGGAATCGCGGATAAGCTGGCATCAGCAGAATCAACTTGACGAGAATTTGCTCCCTTACGGTTTGATTTTGTTTCTGACTTTTGAGAGGTCTTGGTTGATTTGTTCTCAACCTTAGCAGAAGCTTTGTTAGTGTTTTTTTTCTTGTTTTGACGAGGTTCAAAAGGTAAACGACCTCGTTTATCTTCAGAAGACATAAAATTTGGGAGAGTAATTAACGACGGATACCAAGACGGGCAATTAGTTGCTTATAACGTTCTGAGTCCTGCTTATTGATGTAGGATAATAAGCGTCTACGACGACCAATCATTTTCAGCAATCCTCGCCGAGAGGAATGATCTTTATCGTTATTTTTTAGGTGCTGAGTTAATTGGTTAATGCGATCGGTAAGCATCGCAACTTGAAGATCGGCAGAACCCGTATCAGTTTCGTGTACTTGATATTCGCTGATTAGTTCTTGTTTACGCTTTTGAGTCAAAGCCATAATTCTCTTGGGATAAATACGATACTGCAAACTCTTATATTAGCATTGATATTCCTAATTTCTAGAGTAAAAAAATTAGAAGTTAGGGAGATCGATCGCTAGAATATCTCTGGGGGATTATTGGCATTTATTTCCAGAGTTAGATTACAAATAAACTAAGACTTGAAAACAATAAAACATCTCTCAAATTAATTACTGCCCTTAACAAGTGAAATTTCTTTTTGGTATTGGTTCAAAATTTAATTCTAGCTCTTCCTTAGGAACTACCTCTTCAGGGTTGGGGACGTTTGGCGGAGTCTATACACCTTCAATTCTGACTATTTTGGGCGTAATCATGTATTTACGCTTTGGTTGGGTTTTGGGCAATGCTGGTTTGATTAACACTCTAATTATTGTCACTCTCTCTACTGCTATTACCTTTCTCACCTCTTTATCAGTATGTGCGATCGCTACAGATAAGGTAGTACGTGTCGGAGGAGCTTATTATATGATTAGTCGCTCTCTAGGGTTAGAAACGGGAGGGGCTGTCGGAATTTCTCTTTATTTTGCTCAAGCCTTGTCCGTAGCTCTTTACACGATTGGTTTTGCCGAAAGTGTAGTCCAAGCTTTTCCTAATCTAAGTCAACTTTATGTAGCTTTAGTTATTACTGTTTTAGTGGGGATACTGGCACTTACTTCTGCTGATATTGCGATCAAGGCTCAGTATTTTATTATGGCAGCGATCGTTTTGTCTCTGTTGTCATTTATTTTCGGGCATCCTCTACCCAATGCTACACCTCAAATATTTATGCCTCCGCCAGAAAATGCAGCCCCATTCTGGGCTGTATTTGCTGTCTTTTTCCCTGCGGTAACAGGTATTATGGCAGGAGTGAATATGTCTGGTGATTTAAAAGATCCCGTGCGTTCTATTCCTACAGGAACTTTAGCTGCGGTGGGGACAGGCTATCTAATCTACATGATTCTGCCAATTTTTCTGGCAATGCGCGCAGATACCGACAGCTTAATCAATAATCCTTTAGTTATGGAGCAGATAGCTTTGTGGGGTCCTGCCATTTTACTGGGAGTTTGGGGAGCAACCCTTAGTAGTGCTATTGGTAGTATTTTAGGTGCGCCTCGCGTTCTTCAGGCACTAGCTAGGGATGGTGTATTACCTCATTGGTTGAGTTTTTTGGGCAATGGTCATGGTAGAGACGATGAACCCCGTAATGGTACTATCTTAACTCTAGCGATCGCGATTGCAGCAGTTGGTGTTAATAAGCTAGATTTAATTGCTCCAGTGCTAAGTATGTTTTTTCTGACTACCTACTTAGTCTTAAATGTAGCAGCAGCGATAGAAGGGTTTCTACAGAGTCCTTCTTTTCGCCCTAAGTTTAAGGTTCATTGGTCTTTATCTCTTCTGGGAGCAATGGGTTGTTTGGGGGTAATGTTTTTAATTAATGCGATCGCCACAGTGGTTGCAGCTATTATAGTTTTAATTATCTATCTTTGGTTACAGCAACGAGAAATCCGTGCTACTTGGGGAGATGTTCGCCGTGGTTTATGGATGGCATTAATTAGTAAAGGAATTTTTCAGGTAGCTCATGAAGATGATCCTAAAAATTGGCGACCCCATCTATTAGTTCTTTCTGGCGCACCACAAAAACGTTGGGCTTTAATTGAACTAGCTGATGGTTTTAGTCATAATCGTAGTCTGATGACGGTTTCTAGCGTACTTCCTAGTGGTTCTCGGGATTTAGCTCAACAGGTAAAATTAGAAAAAACGATTCGGGATTATTTAGGTAGAAGAGGGGTACAAGCTTTAGTCAGAATTGTTACAGCTAACGATCCTTTTGAGGGAGGATTACGCTTAGTAGAAACTTATGGATTAGGTTCTTTAGTGCCTAATACAATTGTTCTTGGTGATAGTGATGAACCATCTCGTCGAGAACAATATTGTCAAATGATTGCTAAAATTCACTATAGTAGACGTAATGTAGTCATTTTTAGATGTAATTCTCAGAGTAACTTTGGTTTTCGCCGAAGAATTGATGTCTGGTGGGGTGGTATGCAAGATAATGGTAGTCTGATGTTGTTACTTGCTTATCTGTTGAGAACAGATATTAACTGGCGTAATGTCTCAATTTACTTGAAATTGGTAGTGCCAGATCATACTGCTGCTGCTGCTGCTCAAGCTAATTTGGAGAAATTTGTACAAGGGCTAAGAATAGATGTAGTCTCCCAAGTTATAGAAGCTCAAGGACGCTCTTTTCCCGATATTCTTCATCAATCTTCTCAAAATGCTGACTTGATTTTTTTGGGTATGGCAAAACCAGGGGAAAGTTTCACTGAGTATTACGAAGCTTTACAAAAACGAGTTGCTAACTTACCATCTACTGTTTTTGTTCTTGCTGCTCCTGGTTTTGCCTTTGGGGAAGTTTTATCCGAAAGTTAAAAGAGGACTAAAAAAGTATAATGGAACGAAAAACCATTCAACATCTCCAAGATAAATCCAATCCTTTTGCTAGTACTAGAGTAGATCATCCTTTTCAAACTCATGTAGATTTAAATTCTATTTACCAAAGTCAGTTTAATTTTCTCAAAACTCTGATTACAGAGATTAAACATGATTTTAATCATCAAACTAAGGGTGCGGTAATTATTGGCGATCCAGGCACGGGAAAAACTCATCTGATCATGCGATTAGCCAAAGAACTACTTAAGATTAATCGTTTGGTTTTTATTCGGCAGCCTAATAATTCTGATGCAGTAATTTATCATATTTATAGTCGGATTTTAGAATCCTTAGTCGAAAAAGTTCCTGAGAATAATTATACTCAATTAGAAAATTTACTTGCTAACAGCTTTTGTCAAATTATTAACAGAATAGCTAAGAGAAAAAACATTCAAAAAGAGATATATATTTTAGAAAGCATTCAAGATAATAATCTCAATATTTATACTCGTCTGGGTTCCGAAGGCACACAAAAAAAAAGAGAATACTGGCATTATATTGAGAAAATAACCATTGAATGGTGGCTCGATCGCTATGGAGGTGCTGGTTATGCTAAACAAATCATTAAAGGCATTATTAAATATTGCAGTTATTCTGATGTTAACTACAAAAAATTAGTTACCATGTGGTTAGCAGCTGACGAATTACATCCCAGTGAATTAAATAAAATTGGTTTAGATGATTGGCATGAAGAAATAAGTAAAGAAGCTTTTTCTTTAGAAGCTATTGCCGTACTTAGCAAACTATCTTTGTTAGATGAACCTATAATTATTGCTTTCGATCAATTAGAAGGTTTAGGTCTACCCTATAATAGACAACTGTTGCTTAGTTTTGGAGAAGCAATTAAAGAGATTTTTACTCATGTCCCTAATAGTCTAATTATTCTGAATTTATTTCCCGATCGCTGGCAACAATTTCAGCAAATTTTCGATCATTCAATTATCGATCGCATATCTCAACATCAAATCTATTTAGAGAAGCCTAATCAACTCGAACTTAAACAAATATTACAGTTAAAGGCACAAACTGCTAATGTTAATGTGGAAACTTTATTTACTCCTGATGAGTTAGCAGAAATTTTGTCAGGAGATTCAATTCGTACAGTTTTAAATAAAGCAGCAGATTATTATCGTTATAAAGTTAATGGCATACCTTTGCCCAAACCCATTCCTCCTATTCCTCCTACTCAAGAAGAAGAAATTTTACAAAGATTAGATAAATTAGAGGTTAAGTTCAATCAATTCAAATATTTTTTTAATAGTATCGAAGATGCATTTAATACTTTAAACTTAGAAGTTGATGATATAAGTAATCCATCCAAAAATTCAGTAATTATTTATCTCGATAAACAAAAGCAAATAATTGAAAATAATTATCATAAATTACAAATAATTAGTGATAGTGATGATGTTGGTAAAGTTAAAATTATTGCTGAAGCGTTTGCCAATTTTGAGGATATTACTATAGAGCATCTTCGCTTAGGAACAAAAAGAATTCCCGAACAAATTCTTATTAACCATAAACATCAAAAATTATCGATCGGATTTTTACAAACCGATGGCACTTCTTTTACTTCCCGCATCAAAAACTATAATGAATTAGTTATTCATTGCCAAGATATTAATTTCTTATTGTGGCGAGATGTTAGAAGACCTTTTATCCTGGGAAGAGTGGGCAAAGAAGAAAGAGAAAAATTAAATAATATTCCTAATGGTAAGTTTCAAATAATGAATAAAGAAAATAGAATTAATTTTGAACTTATTTATCAATTAGTGATCGATCTTAACAGCAAAGACTTAGATATACCCTTAGTACAAGCCCTAAAAATTACTAAAGAAGAATTTCCCACCTACTGGTTAATTAAAATATTAACGGGAAGTATGTAAACAATCTAGTTGACTTGATATCGATCGAGTCCTTGCTTAACCCAGTTTAAACACTCAAAAGAACTCTTAAACAGTTTTGGTGCAGCTATGTCTCTTAATTCATAAGGAGGATAATGGTTGTAAAAACATCTTTCTGCTTGTTTATGCAAAATAATTAAATTGTTGTTGTAAATATAACGTTGATAAAAGTAGAGTGATTTCTGAGATTTTTTATTAATAGTTTCTAATGAGCTTAGATGCTCTTTCGCGATCTTAATAATGCTATCCAAATAACTAGAATAAAGTTTAGCAGGATTAGTTGCTTTATGTAGATAGTTTTTGTACCCTTGTTCTGCTAGTAAGGAATAAGAGTAAATATTCTCACCCTCAATCCGATGAGCAATAAAGGGAATAATTAGATAGCTTTGGTAAAGAACCGAATTTTCGTAGAGAAAACGGCTTATTCTGTTCATTAGTGTAAATTAGGCGATCGCTTATCTCAGGACAATAGACCCAAAGATAGCAATAGTAATATATCTTGATGGTTTACAGAACAAATTCTACACTATTAAAGGATAATTTAAGCGGAAATCTTAAAACTTATACTGTTTCTCAGCAAGGTGATTACACTTATGCTTGGGCAATTCAGCGTGCTTTACCTTGCTTATTACTCACTACTTACTACTTCAGTCCAGAGAACAAGGTTTAAAACCTAATCCTCTGAGTCCTGTTCTCCTCTATTGAGACCATGATTCAGTTGCCAAGCAATAGCATTAAGAATAAGAACTCCATGACCCGAACAATTAGCTTGAAATTCTTCTTGAGTAGCAATAATACCACCTAGTTTTTCAATGGTTTTTCCGTATTTTTTATCCTTAGCTAACTCTTTTTCCTCTGGGGTTAAAGGTCGAGTTCTGTCTAAGATAACCTGAATAATCGGTACATAAGGTTGAGCTTGTTCGGAAGCTTCTTGGGCTTCAATTTGAAGCTTAGTTAATTGGATAATCTCTTGTGCCCCTTCCACAATAGGACTTAGGGTCTGATTATTTTTATTGGCGTTTGGTGATTTATCGGCAGGGGTGATAGCTGGTACATAAAAGATATGTTCTGAAGTAATACCATCAGGAAAGAGACCAGCGTCAATTTCTTCTTGTTCCCACATTTGCTGGACAATTTCTAAAGCTTTAGCTCGATTTTTATCCGTATCTCCTCCTGCACTTTTAACTTCTACTAAGATTCCTTCTTGTTCATTAGCTGGTTTGGAAAGATCGCTAACAGCAACAAATTGAGATACATTTGGAGTTTTGACCATTGTCTTCAAGAAGATTATGGATGAGGTTCAATTTTTTTATATTGTACTAGGAATTTCCAGGGTTTTAAGATTGTTTTAGTGTCAGTAATAATAAATTCGGGTAAAAACTACTACCCTCTACTTAGTTAGCTAATTTTTCTTTCACTTGCGCCATTCTTGATTCAGCATTTTCCATTACTTCAGCCAATTTTTCTACTATTTCCCCTGGATACTCTTCGAGAATTTTAGTAGACAGAGATAAACGATTTTTGTATTCATCGATGTCAAGGATAACTACTTGTATTTCTTGTCCTACTTTAAATAAGTTATTCAAAGAATCTATATGAGTGCCACTTACTTCTTTGATATGCAGTAAACCAGTAGCACCATTAAGATCGACAAAAACACCATAGGGTTTCATGCTGACTATTTTTCCAGCCATCAATGTGCCCTGTTCTAGTTTGGCGATCGCCGTAGCTCGCATGGCATCTCGTTGAGACAAAACTAGTTTTCTGGTTTCGGGATTAACTTCTAGGAAAGTAGCGGTTAGAAGTTGCCCGACTAAAGATTCTAGTCCATCTCTTTGTTGCAAGTGCGATCGAGGAATAAATCCTCTTAGCCCTTCTACTTCTCCTGTTACTCCTCCTTTATTAACCCCTGTTACCCGCATTTGAGCAGATTTTCCACTCTCAGCAATTTCAGCTATCTTGTCCCAAGCTTGTTTAACTTCTAGTTGACGACGAGAAAGAGTAACTTGCCCATCAGCATTTTGTTCGCGAATAATTAAAAACTCAAATTCTTCATCTAGAGGTAAAACTTCAGCTAATTTATCTACTTCTTCTAGTGCAGCTTCTCTAGTAGGTACAAAACCAGGAGATTTACCACCAATGTCAACATAAGCCCCTTCAGAATCATGTTGAATTACCGTTCCTTTAATAATCTGTCCCTTAGCAAATTCATAATCATATTGATTAAGGGCTTGAGCAAAATCTTCCATGGAGAAAGATTGAGAAGAGGTAGAATTAGAATCCATAAAATTGACAAGTAAAAAGCGAAAGAAATTTAGATAAGTGATGTTGGAGATGATGAGCCGAAAACCAGTTGAAATTAAAACATTTTCCTGATTCCCTAATTATGGCAGCCTTTGACCAAACAAGTTTAACACTTTTGCCCAAGCATCTTGGGCTGCTTGAGGGTTATAACTATTTCTTTGATCGCACATAAAACCATGAGTTGCTCCATCATAACGAAAGATTTGATGGGGAATAGTTTGTTTTTTTAGTTCAGCTTCAATTTCATCTACTTGTTCGTTGGGAATAAGAGGGTCTTCCGTACCAAAGAAACCATAGAGAGTCCCTTTAATATCTTTAGTACGAGTGATAGTGGGTTCACCACCCCCAGGACAGGAATTAGCGATACCCGCGCCATAAAAAGAAGCTGTTGCCTTGATATCTTCGAGGGTAGCAACTAAATAAGTAACGTGTCCGCCAAAACAAAAACCGATAGTGCCTATTCCTCCTGGTTTGACTGCAGATAAACTATAGAGATAATTAATAGTAGCTTGAATATCACTAATTAGCTCTTCAGCTTTAGTTTGATTTTTGTATTTTCTGCCAATCTCTAAATCTTTTTCTGTGTAGCCAGTTTCAAATCCAGGTGCTTGGCGTTGATAAATGGCTGGAGCGATCGCGACATAACCTTCTTTAGCTAATCTTTCGGTAATATCTCTAATATGGGAATTGACCCCAAAAATTTCTTGGACTACTATCACTCCAGGAAATGATCCTTCTCCATCGGGTTTAGCCAGATAAGCATCAATACTTAAGTCTCCGTTTTGAACTTGAACTTTTTCTGTAGAAATTGCTAGTTCTGCCATGTTCAATCAATAAATTTTTTTTGCTCCTGTGTAAATTGTAGAGCGACTAGGAAAAATTAAACCCTGAAAAGATTGTTGAGAATTCAATTAAGCTTCAATGACTAAAATTTTTATTTAAAAGAAAAATATGATATTTGACTGCACATCAGAATAACAAAACTTTGTCTAGAGCAATCACAATATTAGGAAAAGCTTGAGGAGAAACCACTCCAGCTTTGTACTCAACAATTTGAGAATAGCAAGGTGTCTCAAGAGAATTATTATCTTGCGGTTGGGTATGAACTATTAGTTTTTTGTTGACTATATCGATGACCCAATATTCGGGAATGCCATTACGAGCATAAGTTATCGCTTTTTGTTCTAAATCTTTCTTTAATGTTTTATTCGCAACTTCGATCAGCCAATATATATCTTCTGGGATAGGCTTACGAGTCATGTAAATGGTATCTGGTTGACGAGCTATGGTGATATCTGGTTCTGGTTCAGAATTATCTAAAGTAATTGATTGAGCCTGAATTACTTCTGCTACATCCTCTAATATTTTTCTTAAATACTTAACAAGAGAATGATTTGTATACCAATGCTCAATTCCTTCTGGACTCATCTCAACAATTTCTCCTTCGAGCAATTCCACTGGTTTATTTGCTAAGACTCCAGATTCCACTAATTCATGCCATTCAGCGATCGACCATTTATAAGTAGTTGCGCTCATTCTGACTGTTTGTAAGGAACAAATATATTGTAAGTCGAATTTTCTCTTGCCAAGAATTTAAGCGATCGCTTTTTTAAATTATGCTTACTCTCTAATAATGATAGCTACAAGAAATAATTGTTAGATAATCGTCGTCCACTGCATATACAAAACGATTAGTATCATCAATGCGACGTGACCAAAAACCAGATAAATTTTCTTTCAAAGGTTCTGGTTTGCCAATACCTTGAAAAGGATTACTTTGCGTAGCTTTAATCAGTTTATTAATTCTTTTGAGTGTTTTTTTATCTTGTGACTGCCAGTAAACATAACTATCCCAAGCTTCATCAGTCCAGGCTAATTTACGACTACTCATTTAGCAAGTCTTTTTCTGTTACTTTTCCCTGTCGGTATTGAGCGATGGAACGCTCTAAATGAGCAGCATTAGCAGGAGATTTAAGCAAGTGAACAGTTTCCATTAAGCTATTAAAATAGTCTAAAGACATAACTACTGTATCTTCAGCATCACGCCTGGTTATTATAGTGTAGTCAGCATCATTAACTACCCGATCTAAAACGGTTTTTAGTTTATTTCTTGCTTCAGTAAAGGTTATTACTTTCATGACACCGACCTGTCTTGTTACTTGTACAATTATAATCGACAATTGATAATTTCAGCAAATAAATTAAGAAAGTGCGATCGCTCTATGATAGAAGTATAACTTTTACTATATTGTTATGACTGAACTATTAGAGAAAGCGATCGTGTCTGTGCGAAAACTATCATTATATTCACGGCACACCCAAGCAAGATAAGTAGGTGGGTGTAATTAATTATAAAATGAGGGAAGGCAGAGGGAGCAGAGGGGCAGAGGAAGCAGGGGAGAAATAAAACGTTATCTATCTTATATCTAATTGTGTTCAGCTACTTATTGATTAGTAGTAGATAAAAACTATGACCGATTTACTTACCGAAGCCTTTAATAAAGCGCAAAGTTTACCTATTCATCTTCAAGATGAACTTGCACAACAGTTAATTGAAGATATTGACAATGAACTAAAATGGCAACAATCATTATCTCAACCACAATCTAGTATCTTAGAAGATTTGGCAGCAAAAGCTTTAAGGATTTCGGCAATGTCAACTTGTATGGTTGGGTTGGTCATTAATTTCTCCTAGCTGTTAGCAGCATCTAGATTATTCAGAAAGAACTGAAAATTGCATCTTGTGTCATGATATTTTTAGCG
>JBFRWE010000046.1:0-30885 GCA_051439345.1 Xenococcaceae cyanobacterium | reverse complement strand
TCTACTTTAAAGGTAATTGGGCAAAGCAATTCGATCGAAATTTAACTACTGTTGAATCATTTCAGATCTCCGAGCATTTTTCTAAACCTCATCCGTTGATGTCTCAAACAGGCAAGTATCGCTACTTGGAAAACGATCGGTTTCAGGCTTTGAGCTTATCCTATGAAGAAAATCAGCTAAGTATGTATATTTTCTTGCCCAATGAGAGAAGTGATTTAGCTACTTTTGCTGATGAGTTAACTTTCGAGAATTGGCAACAATGGAACGAACAATTTCGTTTAACGGAAGGAGCAATTAAAATCCCTAGATTTCAACTAGAGTATGAAGTGTTACTCAATCAAGCCTTAACTGATTTGGGGATGGGTATAATTTTTGAAGACAATCAAGCTGATTTTTCAGCAATGACTTCTCAATCAGTGCTGATCGATCGCCTTAAACATAAAACCTTTATAGAAGTCAATGAAGAAGGAGGAGAAGTAGCAACAACAACTACTATTGGCATTACAACTACCTCCTTAAATAGAGTTCAACCTTTTGAAATGATTGTCAACCGTCCTTTTTTCTTCGTAATCAATGATAATCAAACTAGTACAATCTTATTTATGGGTTCAGTAGTCGATCCTAAATAAATAGTTAACATAATTAAGTCTTTGGGCAAAATTTGGTCAGAATTTTTAGACTTGTATTAACTACAATGAGGAATAGGCTCCACTATTAAAATTAAAAGACAATATGAATTTATCTATTAATAAGCTGGGTGTCTACTTAGGAATATTGGCACTCGGCGGTGGTGCTGGATTTTGGGGAAGTCGATATTGGCGAGAGCAGCCCAATTTGGTTGAACCATCTCCTCTATATTCTCAGGTATTCCCATACTCCCCTCAGGAGAGCAATCTAGGAAATTCCAGCCAAAATATCAATTTCATTGCTCAAGCAGTGCAGAAAGTAGGACCAGCCGTCGTTCGTATCGATGCTGTCCGTCCAGTAGCTTCTTCTCTACCAGAAAAATTAGGACAGCCTTTTTTTCGCCGTTTTTTTGGTAATCAAGAAATGAACCCACCAGAAAGAGTGGAAAGGGGTACAGGCTCTGGATTTATTATTGGTGAGGATGGTCGTCTGATTACTAACGCTCATGTAGTTGAAGGAACAAATAAAGTTAAAGTTACTCTCAAAGATGGTCAAATTTATCAAGGAGATGTTTTAGGAGTCGATCCGATAACAGATGTAGCAGTAGTCAAAATTAAGGCTACCGATCTGCCTACAGCGACTTTGGGTAAAGCAGAAGTGCTGATTCCTGGAGAATGGGCGATCGCGATCGGTAATCCTCTGGGCTTAGATAATACAGTTACAGTGGGAATTATTAGTGCTTTAGGTCGTTCTAGTTCTCAAGTTGGTGTTCCAGATAAACGAGTAAGATTTATTCAAACTGACGCTGCCATTAATCCTGGTAATTCTGGCGGTCCTTTGCTGAATTCTAAAGGAGAAGTGATTGGGATCAATACGGCTATTCGCGCTGATGCTCAAGGATTAGGTTTCGCTATTCCGATCGAAACGGCTCAAAGAATTGCCCAACAATTGTTTACGAAAGGACAAGCGGATCATCCCTATCTCGGAATTACCATGATGACTCTCGATCCATCAATTAAAGAGGAGATCGATCTAAGTCGAAATTACAACATTAAAGTAACAGAAAATCAAGGTGTAATCATTGTTGGTGTTAGACCCAACTCACCTGCAGAGAAAGGAGGCTTGAAAAAAGGAGATACAATTATTAAAGTTGGTGGTCATTCCGTAAAAACAGCATTAGACGTACAAGAACAAGTAGAAAAGAGTGAAATTGACGCGTTGTTGCCCATAGAAGTTATTCGTCAAGGGAAAAAACAAGTTATTGAAGTAAAACCAGGAGCATTTCCTCAAGAAGAATTTGAGTAAATACAATGATTAAATGTGATTGAAGTAGAAGTCCATTCCTCTCTTCGTGCTTTTCTCAAAGCTCAAAATAATACTGATTGGCCTCATCATTTAACTATGGCGAGACTAATAGCCAGAGCATTACGCTTAGGAAGACCTGCTTTAATCCAAACTGGTAGTAGTGTAGGCAGATATTGTTTTAGCTATCTGATGCCTGCTTTACTAGGAGATTGGTCAGTTATTTTGGTTGCACCAGATTCCCTCCAACGAAGCTTAATTAAACAAGAAATTCCTTTATTACAAGACTGGCTAAAGACAGATAAAAAAGTTAGGATTGGCGATCGCTGGAATTTAGAAGATGGTTTACTGTTAACTACACCTCAAGCTTGGTTGAGCGATCGCTTAAATCAGGATGGGCATTTTCCCGATCGTATATTGACAATTATTGACTGTGCAGAAGATTTGGAAGCATGGGTAAGAGAAGCATTAACTATTACCCTAAGTACATCGGACTGGTATCAATTAATCGATGCTGTTCCTCAGTATGCTCAATTTATTGAGGATGTCCGCATCAAGTTGACTCAAACTATTTTTGCCCATCCTCAAAACCCTTATGAATGTTATCTGCTAGACAACATAGAAAGAGAAATCCTTACTAATTTACTGGCAACTTTAGCTCCAAAAAACCTACTAACTCCTAACCTAGAAAAATTTTGGCAACAATGGCAACAGCCATACACTATTATTTGGGCTGCTAGAGATAGACAAAAGGGAGAATTTACTATCTATGCTTCTCCCCCTCAAGTAGCCACTGCCCTTAAACCCATTTGGCAACAACAACCAGTTATCTTAATTGGTAGTCATCTCGATCTTGAATCCTCAGCCCCGATTTATCGGCAACAATTAGGTTTAGAAGAACTTCTCTGTCTACAATTTTCTCCTCATCGTCGGAATGAACATATCCAGCTTTACTTGAGCGATCGTTTGCCTATGCCTAATACTCCTGATTTTCAAGCAAATTTAATCGATCGGGTGCTAACTTTAGTCAATTTTAGTCGTAATGTTCCTAAACCTGTGGTTATCTTAGTTAATGATGTTCCCTTAAAAGCACAAGTGGGAGCAGCTTTAGCAGCAGAATTTGGTTCAATAGTCCAAGTAGAAAAAACTAATTTAGCAGAGGATGGCATTTTGATTTGTGGGTGGGAATTTTGGCATGATTTTTCTCTTCAAGTTTATGCCGTTGGGTCATCTTCTCCCATAGAGTTTCCCAAACCCCAACTACTAATTATGGCTACCCTTCCTCTACCTTCTCTAGAAAATCCTTTGGTTGCTAGTCGGGTCGCTTACTACAAACATCAGCGTCAAGATTGGTTTCGTCTTTACTTATTGCCTACTGCCTTAAAAGCGATTCAGCAAGCGATCATCCCTTTACGAGAATCCCAAGGAATAGTAGCTCTTTTAGATAATCGGGTTAACTATCGTAGCTATGGCAAAACTATTTTAACTGCCCTAGAACCTTGCGCTCGAATTAATTATATCGATCCTACTTGGTTTGGTTTGAGTCTTTAGCTTTGTAAGGCTTCAAACGTTAACACTCGTGGATTTCCTTCAGGAGAAAAGAAGATTATTCAAAACTTGAGTACATAAAAGCTCATCTCCTAACCTTTAAATACTTATAACCCAGACAAAAATACTCATTTTCCTACCCAACTAAAACTCTAGAGTGTTTTAGCCACAATCGTTTTAGCCACTTGAGTGTCAACTTAATCAATTTAAATCAATTTAGACTCAATCTAGTAACCATAAGGCACTTTGCAGCTTATGGTATAAACAAAACAGCCTTAGATGTTATTTAAAAATCAGAGTTAACGCTATGCAACCGTCTTTCGACCAAAAATTTAGCTTACAACAAATCGACTGCACGAATATCACGGCGCAGAAGACGCAGACAAAGTAATTGCGATCGTGGCTTCGGGTTGCGACACGGTGCAGGAAACCGTTGATTTCCTCAACAGAACAACAACAACAACAAAAGTGAGGGTTCTCAAAGTACGCCTCTATCTTCCTTTCGATGCTTCAAGATGAGTTGCTGCATTACCCAAAACAGTCAAGCGCATCGCCGTCTTGGATCGCACCAAAGAACCAGGTAGTCTTGGAGAACCCTTTTATTTAGATTTCAATAGCGCATTATCTGAATGAACAATATTTTTGGCTCCAGAGTTCAAAATAATTGATTCCTTTTACGGTGATTACGATCGTCTTGTTTAAGATAATCAAAAAAGAGAATCAACAGAGAGGTTGATATGTGAAAATCGGAATCACTGTTCATGGAAAAGATAGACTATGAGTACTCTGTACGAAAAATTAGGCGGAAAAGCTGCTGTAGATATAGCTGTAGACAAGTTTTATGAGAAGGTCTTAGCAGACGAACGAGTCAAACATTTTTTTGCCAAGACTGATATGCAAAAACAGAGAAAGCATCAAAAGGACTTTATGACTTATGCGTTTGGAGGGGCAAAAAGTTGGGATGGAATACCAATGCGGAAAGCACACCAAAAATTTGTAGAAGAAATGGGATTAAATGATAGCCATTTCGATGCCATCGCAGAGAACTTAGTAGCTACACTAGTAGAACTCAAAATTCCTCAAGAGTTGATTGATGAAGTGGTGGCAATTGTTGGTTCGATCGAACATCGTAACGATGTCTTAAACCGTTAATGGGACTCAAATATTTTTTATTCCAAACTTAAATTCACCATAAATTTCCCAAGGAATCCCCTACCTAATTAACGAGCCGAAAGTGAATTAGGTGGGGGTAATTTACCATCTACATTCATTAGGTTGATTAGGAGAAATAACACGAAAATTCATTAGTTTCATTTCCCAATTTTGTTTAGTAGTTTTCCAAGTAGGATCATTGACTATATCTCTAGTAGGATAAGATTCACCTTGATACTTAAACATCATCGAAACTTTTTGGTTAGTTTTTGTCCAGTAATAAATTAGTTTTTTGAATTCAACTAAGGGCAAGGAATGACCTTGAAGAGGGATCTGATTAAGACTAGCATAATATCGTTGATTATTTTTCTCGGTAAATGCTACGTAGATTTTCACCGTATCTTCTTGATATTTAAAAACTTTTAAAGGATTCTGTGATAGTAATAAATGATTACTTGTTTCACCCTCAGTTTTTAAGTTACTAAACATCGAAAAATTGCCAGCAGTTCCCAATCCTAAATAAGAGCTAAAACCAAAGACGACTAAAAATAAGGGAAAAAACAACATAAATTTGGGCATTTTAGAATTAAATATAGATACTCCTTTCCAAACTGGTCGTTTTGCAGCTGGTAAAAAAATCACTGATATTAAAGGATAAATAACAATAACTACCGACAAATAAAATAATAATTCTATAATAATTCTATAATTAGGTATAGGATGAATACGATAATCAATTCCAGCAATTAAATCTCCTAAAGTATTAAGCAAAAAATATAGATAAACTCGATTTACTTTAAATTTAAAGATATTAATGTAAAGATTGTTAATTAATAACTGATAGTAGTTTTGAGGAATAAAACTAAATAATAGAGCTAAAGCTAAAGTACCAAAAGCAACAAAATCAATCAGAGCAAAAATTGAGTGCATCATCAAAGAAAAAACCAAAATTGGCAATTGAAATTTAGGTATAGATAATAATAATCCCCCTAATATTTCCCACGTAACCACTACGAGAGCGGATAAAAACCCAATTAAAGAAACGAGAGAAGCCAAAAAATTTGCCTGAGCTTCTAATAAAGTTGAAACTTCCCATGCTAAAGGAATAATAATTGTTAATAATCCAAATTTTAAAGGCTTATTATCACGAAAAGTAGATAATTTATAAAAGATTAAATACCAAAAAGTAACTAAGGAAATGACAATCAGCCAAAAAAATAAGGGGAAACCCAAAACTTCCGTTCTAATTGATGTTATTATTTTGAGAAAAAATACTTTAGCGCAGGAAACTTGAGGATTAAAGAAATCTCGATTTAGTTTGTGAAATCCTGCTAAAAAATAGACAATAATTAATAGAGAACGCACCATGGGTAACACTATCTCAAAATATTCACTATTTTGCTGAGATAAATTGCGATCTTTAATCACAAAATAGCTATAAATACCACCAGCAAGTAAAGCAAGATTAAGATAAATTATTATGTTGACGTGGTTATCAACATCGGGAAAGAGAAAAATCAAAAAGTACCCTGTTGTTAATAATAAAAAAATCAAAAATTTGAGCCTAGTAATACGAGTAAAAACTAGTAAAATGACCAGAAATATTGCCGTCCAACTCAAAACAAGATTTTGCCACTGTTCTAATATTTCCATTAAAAAAGCAGTAGCATAAAAAATAACAAAAATTGAAAAAGGATTCATAATAAATGAAGAATAAAACAAAATGAATCCGATCTAGAATAACTATAGTTAATACTAACTGTCCTCAGTGGTTCAACCGAAATTTCTCCATAACAAAGGGAAATTCATATCATAAAAAAATCGATCGCTGTTCTTGAAATTAGCGATCGCCTTTAAATTTTTTTGAGTCAATTTAAGTTGAAGATTACTTAGTCAGGAGGATGTCCTTGTACATCAGTTTCTGATGGTATGGGAGGCTCAGTTCCTACATAAACTGAAACTGTTGCTGTACCACTACCGCCGTTACCGTCAATAGCTGTATAGGTGAATGTGTCAAGACCAGAAAAATTACTACTAGGTTGATAGGTTACAGTCTGGCTATCGGGACTAATAGAAACAGTTCCATTAGCTGCATTACTTACACTTGAGATAGACAAACTATCGCCATCAGGATCAACGTCATTCTCAAGAACTTGAACAGTAACAGAACCACCATTAGTACTGCCAACATCGTTAATTACAAAAGGGTTGTTATTTGCACTTGTACTTGTAGTGGGAGGAACTATTGTTATGCTTATTAGAATTTCTTGCTCGATTTTAGTAGCAACTGCATCTCGGAAATTGGGGAAGTCTTGGGCTACTTGCATAAAAGATACTGGATTACCATCTTCTGTAATTGTCGATCCTGTTTTAGGACTTACTCCACCGATAACATTATTTTCGTAGTAAGTTGCTAGTTCGTGTTGTCGATCTGTTTGAGGAAAGTTGCTGACAATGGGTAAACCATTAATGATGATGCCATTGTTAACTATGTTATCCCTCATTGCTTGTAGAGGAGGACAAGCAACTTGGTTGATGGGAGTACCAGTAAAATAGCCACATCTGTTGCCCGAACCATTGATAGCCATATTGTCAAAACCATCCCCAGAGATATCAATAATCAAGACATCTCCATCGTAAGGGTTGGTTATTAATTCTAAGGCAGCAGAACGCAAAGCCTTAGTAACATTGGTAGCTCCATTGCCACTGGATTGATTTAGTGTAGATTCAATCTCATTGGCAAAATCTGCTGCTTCTGCTGCTGTAGTAATCTTATACCACTGACTAGTTTTGTTAATGCCGGTTGACCAAGTTTGGATCGCAACGGCTAATCCATGAGGGAGTAATTCAATTGCTTGTTGTACATTACTGTTTCTGAAGGCATCTATATAACCTTGCTTTTGTAGATTGTATTCTGTTGAATTGATACTTCCTGATACGTCTACAGATAACATTAATTCCATAGTAACTTTATTACCTGGAACTGAATTAGTTGGAATTGGCGAAGGATTTCCACAACTACCAGATTCGCACTCACTTTCGGCTTGACTTGTAAGAGGAAAGCCCAAAACCGAAAGTCCAGTTAAAAAAGCAATAGTAGTTAATTTTTTCAATAATTGGTTTTTCATTAGTTACTTTATTTTGATATTTTTTACTTTATTTATTGAGTTGAATATTGTTTAGTTATCTCAATATTAACTAGTTGAATATACGTTAGTAAATCATTAGGAATACTGATTTTTTTTATAAAGTTAATTTCAAAATATATTTGCCTTATTTTAGGCTATTTATCGCTTTTTTAGGCATTTTTAAGAGTTTAGATAAAGACAAAAACTGCTTTTTGACAATTAAAATTGCTTTTTTAAAGAGATTACAAAAAATTACACATAAAGCTTGTTTGAAGTTTTACGATATTTACGCAGTGGATAATATTTATTTTTCACAAAGTATAGTTTTAATAAAGCAAAAGGGAATAAAATAAAAGAGAGCGCAAATTGAATGCGCTCTCTTTTTAATAAAAATTTTTTGCTTGGTGTATGTCTTATAGAAAAAATCCTTGAAATCTCTCTAGAATAGAAAGACCACAAGGAGAAGTAATTTTATGTATTGATAGGTAAATACTCTTTAAGAGTGTAGCTCGATGCAAAATCCAAATTATAGATAACAAGGATTACATCAAACCTAACTGGCTGAGAATACCTTGACCAGTTAACAATTCAGTCGCAACAGCGATTACGAAACCTAGCATAGCTAGACGACCGTTCCAAGCCTCTGCAAAAGCAGTGAATCCAAATTTGTTTTCGTTTTCCATGGTAATTCAAATAGTCTATGATTAAATTGCAATGTTGGCTTTATGTCAAGCACTTGTAAATAAGTTTAACTATTTTTCCCAAAGTGTGCAACATTTATTCACAAAAAATTTGGTAATACCAAATCTGTTGAGTAGAATCCCCAATAAATATTCGTGGTAGAGACGGTCTATGGAACATTTCTACAGGGATAACGGCTTTGTAGTAGAATCTCGGTTCATCCCTTCTCTCCTGCTAAAACGTTAAAATCAGAAATTGAAATACCCTGATGATGCGCGATCAGGCGAAGCCTGGCACTGCGTGATCGGCTTCGCTGCCACCGAAGGCGATCGCTTAATAATAAAGATAGTCACACAATATAAAATAAGCAACTAGAGCAAAATATATAAGCCTTGATTACTAAAGAAACCTTAGAATTACTAGAATGGGAACGTTTATGTCAGCACCTAGCTACTTTTGCAGAGACTAAGTTGGGTGCTATGGCTGCACGTCAGTTAGTTTTACCAACGACAAAAGAAGAAAGCTTAAAGTTATTGGCACAAACCAAAGAGATTTATAATCTAGAGCAACAACTAGATTCAGGTTGGTCATTTAAAGGCGTTAAAGATATTGGTGATTCTCTAGAAAGAGCCAAAATAGGTAGATTAGTATCAGCTAAAGAATTCCTCGATCTAGCAACCACCTTAGCAGGGGTGCGTCGTTTACGAAGATTAATTGATGCTAAAGCCGAGGAAATGCCGACTTTAAGCGAATTAATCGTTGATTTGCGGACTTATCCCGAAATAGAACAAGAAATTCATCATTGTATAGACGATCGCGGAGATATAACCGATCGCGCTAGTCCCAAGTTAAGCGAAATTCGTAGCCAGATTAAAAGATTAAGAGATAAAATTTACAAAATTCTGCAAAATATATTGCAAAAACAAGGTGGGGCAATTCAAGAAGCGGTAATTACGCAAAGAGGCGATCGCTTTGTTCTCCCTGTTAAAGCACCTCAAAAAGATTCTGTACCAGGAATTGTTCACGATATATCGAGTACAGGCTCGACACTATATATTGAACCGAAGTCGATTGTACAGCTAGGTAATCAACTCAAAACTAGTGAAAGACAAGAACAAAGAGAAATTGAAGCAGTTTTAAGAGCTTTAACTGACAAAATATCAACTGTACAAGAAGATTTAGAAAGAGTATTAGCCGTAGCTACTATATTAGACTTAGCTACAGCTAGAGCAAGATATAGTTTATGGTTAGAAGCTAATCCTCCTCGATTTATTGATAGTCAACAGCCAGAAACAATTACTCTCAGAAATTTGCGTCATCCTTTATTAGTTTGGCAACAAAAACACGAAGAAGGTGCAGCAGTTGTTCCCATCGATGTCAAAATCGATCCTAAAATTCGAGTAGTAGCAATTACAGGACCCAATACTGGAGGAAAAACTGTTACTCTCAAAACCTTGGGTTTAGCTGCACTGATGGCAAAAGCAGGTTTATTTATTCCTGCCAGAGAACCAGTAGAATTACCTTGGTTTGAGCAAGTATTAGCGGATATTGGGGATGAGCAATCCTTACAGCAGAGTTTATCGACCTTTTCTGGTCATATTCGCCGTATTAGCCGAATTATTGCCAGCTTAGAAAACGATAATGCTACTAGTACCCACTCTCTAGTTTTACTCGATGAAGTAGGCGCAGGAACAGATCCAGCCGAAGGAAGTGCTTTAGCGATCGCTTTGTTAAAATATTTAGCAGAACATAGCTTATTAACAGTAGCCACTACTCACTACGGAGAATTAAAAGCTCTTAAATATCAAGATGAACGCTTTGAGAATGCTTCCGTAGAATTTAATGATGCTACTCTTCAGCCTACCTATCGTTTATTATGGGGAATTCCTGGGCGTTCTAATGCTTTAGCTATTGCCCGTAGATTAGGATTAAAACCAGATATTGTTGAAGCAGCAGAGGAACAAGTAGGAGCAGGTGCTACTGACGATGTTAATCAGGTAATTGCTGCCCTAGAAGCACAACGAAGAGAGCAGGAAAATAAAGCTCAAGAAGCTAGTAAACTTTTAGCACAAACCGAACGTTTTTATAGTGAAGTATCCGCCAAAGCCTCTTCTTTGCAAGAACGAGAAAAAGCACTAAAACTAGCCCAAGAAAAAGCAATTCAACAAGCGATCGATCGAGCCAAAGCTGAAGTTGCTCAAGTTATCCGTCAATTACAACAAGGAGAACAAACTGCTCAGAAAGCTCAAAAAGCAACTGAGAAACTCAATCAAATTAGCCAGAAAGAATTAGCTAAAACTCAACCAGCTAAACCTGCCAAACCTAACTATAAACCAAAAGTAGGAGAAAAAGTAAGGATTAGTAGTTTAGGACAAACAGGAGAAGTATTAAGCATACAAGAAGAACAAGAAACCTTAACCGTCCGTTTTGGCATCATGAAAATGACTGTCTCTGTAACTGAGATTGAGTCTTTGTCTGGACAAAAAGTAGAAACTCCCACCAAACAAAAATCTACACCTGCTAAACAGGCAAACACTACTCCCTCTAAACCTCCTGTAACGGTGAGAACATCTAAAAATACCTTAGATATTCGGGGTAGTAGAGTAGCTAATGCAGAAATGGATCTAGAAAATGCGATCGCCAAAGCGATCGAATCAGGAGTATTATGGATTATCCATGGTAAAGGTACAGGACGTTTACGCCAAGGAGTTCATGAATTCTTACAACAACATCCTTTAGTAGATAAGTTTGAGTTGGCACCGCAAAATGAAGGTGGGGCAGGGGTAACTGTTGCTTACTTAAAATAGCTTTTGGTCTTTAGCCATTAGCTATTATTTATAACATTTCTCAAAAGTAATCGGAGAGATAAAAAACTAATTGAAAGCAAGTAAAAAGCTCAAAACTACTATCCTCACTACACCCTAACACCTAACACCTAACACCTACCATCACCGAAGTCTATCGTTATTTACGAGAACTAGTCTTATCTCTACTTTGCATTTAGATATAGTTTGTCAAAAATAAAACGACTCATTGCACATTTTGTATCAAGATAATAACAAGATTACAAAATTAATGATTTTAAATGAGTGAAACTAGAGCAGTAATTTGTGGCTATTATGGCAAAGGTAACGGTGGTGATGAGGCTTTATTAATGTCTTTATTACAGATGTTGCCAGCCCATGTTCAACCTATCGTACTTTCTGGAAACCCCAAAGAAACTAAAAAACGTTACGGTGTTGCCAGTTGCGATCGCAAATCTGCTTTTCCTATCCTCCAAGCACTAAAGCATTCAGACTGGTTTATCTGGGGAGGAGGAAGCTTAATGCAAGATGTTACGAGTATTGCTAGTCCCATTTACTATGCTGGCTTAATGGCATTGGCACAGCAACGGGGTTTGAAAACTATTGCTTGGGCTCAGGGAATAGGCCCTTTGCAAAAGCCTTTTACTCGCTGGCTAACCAAACAAGTTTTACTTAACTGTACTGCTATTAGTGTCCGTGACAATCGATCGGCAAAAATATTAACAGATTGGAATATTTCTACTATAATTGCTCCCGATCCTGTCTGGGCATTAGAATCTAAACCAGTAACAGGATTAGGGGATATACCTGCGCCCAGGGTAGCAGTAAATTTACGTTCTCACTCCCAATTAACTCCCCAAAAGCTACAAAATCTTACCAAAGCTTTAGTTCAATTTCAGCAAGCAACAGATACTTGTATTTTACTTGTACCTTTTCAAGCTTCTAAAGACATGGCGATCGCTCGCTCCATTGAAGCGGAATTACCAGGGAAAAAACAAATTGTTACCTTATCAGATCCTAGAGAATTAAAAGGACTATTTCAAGGAGTAGAAATGCTGATCGGGATGCGTTTTCATAGTCTAATTATGGCAGCAGCAGAACAATGTCGTTGTTTTGCCCTAAGCTACGATCCGAAAGTTAGTCAGTTAATGTCGGAAATTTCGCTTCCTGGTTGGGAATTAAGCCAATTACCAACAGAGACTAGTGAAATTAGTACTATTTGGTTAGAACACTATGCTAACGGGGATGCTCTCAATCGTACTCAAATAGAATCCCTGAGCGATCGAGCCTTACTTCATCAGGAATTGTTAACTAACAATATAAGTTGAAAACTATTGTTAATAAATGTAGGCAATAAAGAGAAAAGGATATAAGCTTTACCTAGCAAAAACCAGTCACTAGAAAAGTTATAGTTATAGTCTCAAAATATAGTTGACTTTATCTCTTCAGTTCAATTCTTACATTAAGCTTAATCCCTATGAGTGAAACCAATAATCTCAACCAAAATCCCAACCCTGATAACCAATCTGTTAATCAAACAGAGATTAATAATCAGGGGAATCAGGACGAAAGCAAACCAGAAAATCCAACTAATTTATCGCCATCTGTTGCGGAACAGAAAGAGCATAACCAAGAAACCCCAAAAACCCAAAATATTGATTGGCATAAATTAGCTCATAAATTAAGAGAACATAACCGTAAACTGCTCAAAAAAGTCTTTCAATTAGAACAAGAAGTAGCAGAAACCAATAATAGAATTCAAGAACATCAGTTACGTTCCCAAAGTACCGATCTACTTATTGCTCAACAAGCAGAAGAAATTAATCATGCTCAAGAAGATACTGCTCATGTTATTAAAGAACTAGAAAGTGCTAAACAGGAAGTCCATGCTCAAAAAGTTCTGGTAGACAACTTAACTAAACAGCTAGAAACAACCAAGGAAAAGTTTACTCAATTAGAAAGTAAGTATGCTTTGCTGCAAGAAAAAGACAACGAACAAAATCATGAGTTGTCGATGAAAACTCAGCAAGTACAAGAATTATCCGATCGCCTTAATCGTCAGCAACGCTATACTTTACAATACAAAGCAGCTTTAGATAAGTATCGAGAGATAGCTTCTTCTGGTAATACATCTAAGACAAATGTTGATAGTGATTTGCCCCAGACTCATCCTCAACCTATTCAAGCTTGGTCACAAACACAAACAACCACAGAAACTTCAACAATCAAGTCTTCTAATCTCGGTCTTAACAAAGAAAATCATCCTCTAGAATCGGAATTAAAACTAAGCAGCAAAAACTCTAAAGAAGCTAATTGGCCTTCTCCTCTAATTAATACTGTCGATAGTGATAAAAAGCCAAAATCTTTAGCTGCCGTAGAATTACCCAAGTTTGAACATTCTGATTCAGTTAATAGTTAAAGGTCTCTCCGAATTCCGAACTTATCCTAACCAAGGTGTACTTCACTAATTCGAGAGAGGAAGCAGGGGAGAAATAAAACGCTAAGCTTAGACGCATTTAAACTGCATTCTTCAATTCTGGTCAAGGCAATAGGCAAGAGGGAATAGGCAACAGAGAGTATGCAACTTAGGTGAGTCCAAGCTTATCTATCTTATATTTAATTGCGTTCAGCTACTTAATTCTGCTAACCGAGAATTGCCATATCTTAAAGATTCGGTTGCGATTCTAGATAATGAAGAAAGTCCATTAATTCTTGATCGGTAAGATGAAGGCGCGATCGCTTACCATAGGTTTGTAAGAGAAAGTCTCGCCCTTGTTCTTTTGTCCAACTTAAACGTTTGATTTCTACATCAGTTCTATTTTTAATTTCGTTAAAATCAAATTCGACAGTTTCGCTCGGCTGAGTTGGCGAGTTAGTGATATCTTGAGAAGTTGGTACTGAAGATGGTTTTTCTTCATAGGTAACTGGCAGTGGGGCTTCCGGTAGAGTATCATCTAGTTGTTCGGGAATAGTTTCTACCTTCAAATCTTGATTAGATGGAGTTACAACAGAATTATTAAAATCTGTTTTTTCTAGGGTATTTTGTCTAGTCGCAGCTAAGTCTATTTGCGCTTCATCAATTTCCTGAGAAGCATTAGATAGCTCAACAAGATGGTTATTAACTTTTGGCTCTATCTTAGCTACAGAAGTTGCAGTGGAAGGGATAGATTCATTGACAGCAAGGGGCTGTACTTTATCAGTTGCCTTTTCTGTCCTAGACTCTTGCTCTAAAGATTCCTTAGCTAAATTAGATAATTTGTTAATTCTTTGAGTAGAATAATCGGTAACAGTTTCTGCTGAATTAGAAAGATTAGAGATAGTATCTAAAGCTAAAGCTAATAACGCTCTCTCTCTGGCATTGTCTTCGGCGGTTTCAATTCGATCGGCAGCAGCTAAACCAGTAGAAAGGATAACCTGATCGATTTTGACACTGACTTTTACTATGTACTGTCCGCGATCAATATTAACTAATTCACTAACTATGCTGCCATGAGGGTAAAGAGTGCGAAATTGCTTCAACATTATCTTGATTTTACTAGAGGTTATGGAAAATAGAAATTTAAGATTTACGGTGAGTTAGAGAAAATTCTAAACTACCCAACTTCTTAATTCTGAACTTCTTTATAGATTAGTGCAAAATTACTATTAATAGACTAGTCTAAAAAGAAATTTGCCAATAAGCAAAGAGAATCTAAAATAGATACAGACTAACTGCACACTAACTTATTATCCTGGTTGGTAGCACCTTCATTAAGCTTAGAACCTAGTTGGTGAGTTAGATAGCTAAAGCAAGTCAAAAATCAAGTTAGTCGATTTTTATGAATGCTCTGAAATAAAGAGCTTCTGAGCAATTTAGCTGCGATTTTACGCCACGGCTAAACAGAGGTTGGTTTTATCAATCAGTGCGTTTATATCTACATATCGTGTAATTACTCACTTAAGTATGAAAGGAATATATTAGATGGAGTTTTCGATCGCTACATTATTAAGTCAATTTGTAGAGGACAAACTAGTTGCAGCCAAAAACCTAGAAAAAAAATTAGGCTGTGAAGATGAGGAAAATATCGATCAACTACAGGTTGCTTTAGATATTCTCGAAAAAATTGGTGTTCTACTCAAAGAAAGAGGAAAATACCGCAGAATTTACGAAGAAGATGTAGTAGAAGCCAAACTACGCTGCTCTAGTAAAGGATTTTGCTTTGCTATTCAAGATGAAGAAAATGCAGATGACATTTATGTACGAGAAAGTCATTTGAGTAATGCCTGGAATGGCGATCGAGTTTTAGTAAAGATTATTAAAGAAGGTAGTCGTCGTCGCTCTCCTGAAGGTGAAGTTAAATTAATTTTAGAAAGGGCTAATCCTTCTTTGTTAGCTACAGTTACCGAAGCAGAAGAAAAATATCGTGCTGTCCCTCTAGATGACCGTCTTTTATTTGAACTGGATTTAAACCAAAATGGACAAGATTTAGCAGAAGCAGTAGAACATCTAGTTCATGTTTCTGTAGTTCGCTATCCCATTGGACAACTTCCCCCTCTGGGTAAAGTAACCAGAGTTCTGGGTAGTGATGCCGAAGAAGCTGCCGATGTAGATATTGTCTCTTGTAAGCATGACCTTGTACAAAGCTTCTCAGAAAGTGCGCTCAAAGATGCTCAAAGTTTAGGAGGTAAAATTTCGGCTGCTGAAATCAAAAAGCGTTTAGACTTAAGGAAAAAGCTAACTATTGCCATCGAACCAGAATTTGAGTCGGGAATGAATATCTGGGTAGATAATGCTCTTACTTTAGAAAAAACAGAAGTAGGGCATTGGCAATTAGGAGTGCATATCACTGATATAGCTCATTATATCGAGATGGATTCACCCCTCGATCGCGCAGCCAAAAAACGGGGAACAGGAATTAATTTACGCAAGAAAATTCTACCCATGCTACCAGAAGAATTAACTAACTGTTGTTCTTTGGTAAAAGGAAAAGACCGTTTAACCATTTCTGTCTTAATGACTATCGATGAATTAGGTTCAGTAGTCGAGTATAGTATTCAACCTTCAGTAGTTAAAGTAGACCATCTGTTTACTTATCAAGAAGTGCAGTCCTTACTAGGAGAACCAGAACAAAAAACTAAAAAAATGGCTGCTGCTGTTGACTTACTAAATGATCTATTTTTTACTCTCAGTCCTTTAGTCAAAGCACAAAGAATTCAAAGAGGTGGTTTTGAGATTGCTACCCCAGAAATATCTAGTCTTTATAAAGATGAAGGTCGATTAGGGGCAATTTTGTCAGCTTCTGCTTTACCAGTTCATTCTCTGCTAACTGAATTAATGGTACTCGTGGGTAAAGCCGTCGCCGATCATCTACAAGCGTTGGGTGTACCTGGCATATATTGTACTCAACCAGAACCAGATGTAGAAGAATTAGAAGACTTACTCAAGCTAGGTAACAATCTCAAATTAGACTTAGATCTAGACCCAGAGGCAGAAGTTACTTCTCAAGACTATCAACAATTAACCCAAAAATTTGCCACATCTCCAGAAAACTTAGTTCTTAATTATTTACTACAAGGTACTTTTAAACCAGTTAAATACACCACTAAGCCTGGTTCTCACTTTGGATTAGCTTACGATAATGGCTATACCCATTGTCTATCCCCTGGACAACGCTACACAGATTTATTAGTCCAAAGAATCTTGAAAGCAGTATTTATTGATGGAAGAGATCGTCGTCATAGTAGAGTTAAACATGGGGTCGATCTCCACAGCAGCAGTTGCCACGGACAAATCAACTGGAGTGTCTTACCTCCCGCGATGCACAGTGAAATGGAAGAAGAACTACATAAAGTTATTTCTCATCTCAATGATAAAGCAAAGCTAGCAGAAGATGCCGAAAAAGACCTAGAAGGCTTGAGAAAAGCCGAAAAAATGAAAGAACGTACTGGTAAAATTTTTGAAGGTCTGATTACAGGAGTACAATCCTATGGCTTTTTTGTGGAAATAGAAGACTTATTAGTCGAAGGATTAGTTCATGTTAGCTCTCTCAAAGATGACTGGTATGAATATCGTTCCCGTCATAGCTGTTTGGTAGGCAGAAAAAATCGTATTGCCTATCGTTTAGGCGATCGAGTAGAAGTAGAAGTAAAAAGTGTAGACTACTATCGTCAGCAAATAGATCTAGTTACCGTTGGTGGTGGTAGCGAAGCTAGTAACGCAGACTTAGAAGAAGAATAACCTGTATGGGCGAACGCCTGTTCGCCCCTATCCCCTAAATTATGAATCAAACTATTGAAAAATTAATCGATTTGGCTCGCCGTCGGGGTGTAGAAGCCGAAGTTTATTATCAAGATAGTCAAAATACTAATATCGATTTTGCCAATAATCGTCTTAAATCTCTACAAACTAAAGCAACAGCAGGAGTAGCACTGAGAGTGATTGCTGATGGTAAATTAGGATTTGCCAGCTCTAGCGATCTTGCTCGTTTAGAAGACCTAGTCGATGCTGCCTTAGCTACCGCAGCTATTGGCGATCGAGTTGAGTTTAGTTTAGCAGAAAATACCAAGATTACTAGCGAGGCAACTAATACGTCTTCTTCCTCTACAGAAGAATTAGTCGAGATGGGTAATAAGTTAGTGGCACAAGTCCATGAATACAATGCTGATATTTTAGTCGATGTTGACTTTAGTGTTCGCTCCAGCACAGTAGAATTAACAACAACCGCAGGGGCTATTGCCCAACGCCATAATCAGAGTATTAGCAGCAGCCTTTCTGGTAACTTAGTCCGAGGAGAAGATTTTCTCCAAGCTTTCGCCTTTGATGTGACAAAAGATAGTCAACCTAAACCAGACCAATTATTACAAAAGTTGCTGGAAAAATATCAAAGAGCAGAGCAAACAGCTACTATTACTAGTGGTTCGTATCCTGTACTGTTTACTCCCCTAGCAGCAGCTTTTACTTTGGGTAGTTTGTTCAAAACTATTTTGTCTGGTCAAACCGTACTGCAAAAGGCTTCTCCTTTAGCGGGTAAACTAGAACAACAAGTATTCGATCGCAAACTAACTCTTCAAGAAAATCCTCAAATTGGTGTCAATGCTTGTGATATTGATGATGAAGGGATTCCTACCAGTCAAAAAGTATTTATCGACCAGGGCATAATTAAACAATTTTACTGGGATTTACTTTGGGCTGCTCGTGCCAATACTCAATCTACAGGTAATGGCTTTAGAGGTGGTTTATCTCGTCCTAACCCCAGTGTAGTAAATATGTGTGTTAGCCCTGGTTCAACTACTGTAGATGAACTGATTGCGGGAATGAAAGAAGGTGTTATCGTCGATCAGGTTTTGGGTGCAGGGCAATCTAATCAACTAGCAGGAGAATTCTCTGTCAATTTAGATTTAGGCTACAAAGTCGAAAACGGCAAAATTGTTGGTCGTCTCAAAAATACCATGGTGGCAGGAAATATTTTTGATGCTTTCAATAACCTGGTAGATTTAAGTCAGGAGGCTGATTGGGTCGGTGGTGGCTCGAATCTTCCCCATATTTTATTTGCTCAGTTAGGAGTTGCTTCTAAATAGTAGTTAGTTGTTAGGGGCGAACGGTGAGACACTTTCATTGGGCGGTGAAGTAGTGCGTTGGGCGGGTTTCCCGACTTGAAGCAACTACTGAACCCTTTAGGGGTTTCCCTCGGTGCGCTTTCCCTTGCGGATTGAAAATTCCGCGGGTTCGCACCGCTTGAAGCAACTACTGAACCCTTTAGGGGTTTCCCGACTTGAGAAAAGTGTCAAACCCGAAGGGCCGTTCGCCCGTACAGTCATTAGTGGTTAGTTGTTGGTCAAGAGAAAAACTAGAAACTCAATCAAATTGGTTACAAGTCAGGAGAAAGTATGAATCAAGAGGAAAATAACTATCAGTATCAAATCCCAAAAAATCCCATTCTTTACTTAGTACCTTTTATTCTGTGTCTGCTGACTTTGTTAACTGGATGTGTAGACTATGATGTAGGAGTCAGTTTTGATAGCCCTTACGATGGTACTATTGTTCAACATGTTCGAGTTGGAGAAGACTTAACTAGTCTAGATCGATCGGCAACTAAAGAATGGCTGAAAAGTATTGAAGATAGAACTTATAAACTGCGAGGAAAAGTAAAACGCCTCTCTTCAGATGAATTGGCTGTTGTTATTCCTTTTAGTAATGCTAAAGAGTTAGCCGAGAAGTTCAATCAATTTTTCTATGGTAATTCTTCTCCTACTGATTCATCATTACCTACAGAAACAGACGAGCTAACTTCTATCAATTCTCGGATATCTCTACGACAAAGCAACTTGCTTTTGTTAGAGAGAAATTATATCAATTTAATTATTGATTTAAGAGCTTTAGGGGATATTCCTGAGCAAAATCAAATTGTTTTTGATTCTAGTTCTTTTGTTCACCTAACTTTTCAATTAAACGCCCCTTGGATTACTCGTAGTCTTAAAGGTAGAGAGCTTTTAAGTCCAGTTAAAAATACTCCAGGAAAATTGATTTGGCAATTACAACCAGGAAAAATTAATCATATTAAAGCTGTTGTTTGGCTTCCTAATTATCTAGGTATTGGTACAGCGATTATTATTGTGTTAATAATAGTCGGTTTTTATGTGAAATACAGACATTTCCCTGGAGTTACTCCTGCTAAAACTCAATCAGTTTAGTTACAAAAAGAAATTTTTTTAACCAAGAGCGATCGCCTGTTTACTGGGCGATCGCTTTTAATTATTATTGATCTTGGTCAGCGGTAATTAAATCGGTAAATTTAGCGACGGTAGCCGATCGATCTTCTTTCCGCCATACTACTGCGATCGCAGGTTGAAGAGTTGCTTCCATTAAAAATCGGGTTTTAAAAAATTAAACGCTCAATATATATTAGACATTAATAATAACCCTATCAAATCTGATAAAGTTGAAATTAAAGAGCTAAAATGAGCCAAATACCTAAATCTACTGGACTGAAATTGGGAAGTCTACGCCAAGTTCATCATATTGCTTTCAATGTAAAAGATATGAAAGCTTCTAAACATTTTTACGGTCACATTCTCGGATTAAAAGAACTAACGGGCGAAGAAGTCCCCAAAACTCTAGTTAAGTTGGTAGAACAAGGAAAAGTAGCCAATTTTGTTACTCCTGATGGTACGGTGATCGATTTATTTTATGAACCAGATTTATCCCCACCACATTCTGACCCCAGTAAAGCTTTTACTCGCGCTAATCATTTAGCTTTTGATATTGCTCCTCAACTGTTTAGCCAAGCAGTAGAAACCTTAAACCAAAACCAAGTAACTATAGATCATGGCCCCGTTACTCGTCCGACAGGGAAAGGAATTTATTTTTACGATCCTGATGGCTTCTTACTAGAAATTCGTTGCGATCCTGAATTGTAAACTCTTCTAGGACTAATCTGTTTGATTGTATTGAGTGAATATCACCTAAATATTTAATCATCAAAATGTTGTTGAGCTTTACGAATTAACTCTAGTCCTCTTTCTACAGAACCGCGATTAGCTAAAAGTCTAAATCTAGTTTCTACATCAAATTCTGTTAAAGCAATGGTAGCTAATTCTTCCATCAGTTTGTTGACACTGATATTTTTTGACTTAGCTAGTTGCTTAAGTCTTTCATGTTTTTCATCGCTCAGTCTAATATTTATTGCAGCCATATTATCTCCTTTGGTGATTTAATTTTTATTTGAGGAAATTTCAATTCACTAGCATAAAAGTCTTTTGTATTGTTGGTAACAAGAAATTCGGCATTGCCAGCAATAGCTAATTCAATTAAATAATTGTCATTTTCATCTCTTAAATTAGGTCGCCACGAATAATAAATTTTTGTCCAATGACAAACCGTTAAAAAAGCACAGAATAATTCTTTTGATTCAGAAAGAGAATAAGGTGATTTAGCAATTATTTCTGGTCTAGTAAATACATCCTCATATTCACAAAATAAAGTATCGTTGATTAGCGGTTGGAATCTCTTTAAGAAACATAGTTCTATTAGTTTTCTATTAGCACCATATTCTTTACCGATTAAAGCTCCTATTAATACATTAGTATCTACTACGATAACGATCGCCACAGTAACAAAGGATATATGATAACAATATTATAGTATATACGATACCATAATCGATATTATACTTTTGAGATATTAATCAAGCACTAAATATATATTGGACATTAATAATAACCTTGCCTAATCTGATAAATAGGATTTAGGTAAAGATTTTATGGCAAACAATAATTGGAATACTGCTCTTTATGAAGATAAGCATGGATTTGTTTGGAAATATGGAGAAGGATTAATCGAGCTTTTAGCACCCCAACCAGGAGAATATATTTTAGATTTGGGTTGTGGGACAGGGCAACTAACAGATAAAATTGCTGCTACTGGAGCAAAAGTTATAGGAATCGATCGCTCTGAGGAGATGATTACCAAAGCCAGAAGAAACTATCCTCAGCTTAAATTTTCAGTTGCCGATGCAACTAACTTTACCATTGGACAACCATTAGATGCCGTATTTTCCAACGCTGTACTCCATTGGATTAAACAACCAGAAGCAGTAATTAATTGTATTCAGCAAAGTCTTAAACCTGGAGGACGCTTTGTCGCAGAATTTGGCGGTAAAGGTAATGTTAGGCAAATCGTGCAAGCACTGACAGAAACCTTAGCTAATTCTGGCTATGATTTATCACCACAAGTAAATCCTTGGTATTTTCCCAGTATTGGTGAATATACTTCTTTGTTAGAAAAACAGGGATTAGAAGTTACCTATGCTCATTTGTTCGATCGACCGACTTCTTTAGAATCAGGTGATGCAGGTTTGGCTAATTGGCTAAAAATGTTTGCTGGAAATTTTCTATCTGGATTATCAACGGAAGAAGAAAAGAGAATTATTGAACAAGTTATGACTAGATTAAAGCCCACTCTCTACAATGATGGTATCTGGAAAGTAGACTATCGCCGAATTAAAATTATAGCTGTTAAAAACTGAAAGCTAGATCGGGCTGAGATACTTTTCTTTGTTGAGCTTGGGCAGAAAATTCCGTGAAAAAATTATTATTTTCTCGTAAGACCTTTTTCCTGACCATTATTCTTAGTATCTGTCTTTTCTCTTGGTTATTTTCAGGAGGAATTGAGCAATTAAGAGGAACAGTTCCGCCTAAACCCAAAAAGCCCAAAATTATAGCCATTGCACCACCTAAAAACTTCAGGTTAACAGTAGGAATGCCTCTGGTTCAGTTTGCCGATAATCAAGTTCCCAAAAAATGGATATATGCCAATTCCAGTACTAAATTTCAGGAATTTAAACGATTACCAGATGAGCAAATAGTAGAAGAAAGTTTACCCGAATTTACTGATGCTATTAATCTCAACACTTTTGCTAAAGAACAACAAGGTCGTCGCTCTGTTTTTGTGACGGTAGTGTCATTTCAGCAACCCCAACTTTTGCGTGTTTGTTACGGACTAACTGGCTCGAATATCACAGCCAAAATGAGAATAGCAAAAAAACCTGTAAACCATGGAGCATTGATTCGAGTCCAACCAGGTTTGTATCCTCTGGCGATCGAAGTTAATCATGCCAAACCAAAACTACTAGCTCGTCTAGCAACCCGCTTCACTAAAGTTACCGAACGAGAAGTTGAGTCAGTCTATCAATGGCAATTAGCACAGTGGCAAAAAACGATCGGGATGAGCAAAAAAGAAGATGATAAGCTTCTAGCCTCAGTTACATTTGACCCAACCACAATTCGTGGTCAAGCAGGTTTTTTTCGAGTTGGTAAAAGTGTTAATGGAAAATGGTGGTTTATCGACCCAGAAGGTAAGGCTTTTTATCATAAAGGTTCTACAGGTTTAAATGCAGGCAAAAGTGGCGGTAGAAGAGCGAATTTACCTCCTGTGGCTGAAGGAAAAGCGAAAAAATGGGTTCGCTATCTCAAGGCATGGGGTTTTAATGGGATGGGTGCTTGGACTACTCCTGAATTCTTTGATAAAAATATGCCTTTTACCGAAATTATCGAAACTTTTTATGAACAACCTTGGCTAAAAACTAAATTTCCTGATGTTTGGGATGTTAGGTGGAGCGATAACATTGATGCTAAATGTAAACAGCTTTGTCAACCCCTCAAAAACAACAAAATGTTGCTTGGTTATTTTCTTGATAACGAACGTGGATTTATGGAAGTCCTTAAGCACAATCAAAAAATCATTTCTAATGCAGCTATCTATCAATCTCAGAAAATTACCAAAAAGAAAAAATCTGAACTACCTGAAGAACCACTTTTAAATACTGAAGGGATAGGTTTATTACAATTTGCTCTCTCTCAACCAGAAGATATACCTGCTGCGAAAAAAGCATGGGAGTTCGTCTGGCAAAGGCATAAATCTTTAGAAGGTCTGAGTAAAGCTTGGCAAATTGAGATAGATTCTCCAGATACTCTGAAAAAACTGACAGAAAAACGACAATTATTGATTTCCTCTAGCTATTTAAAAGATCAATACGACTTTGTTAAACTCTGGGTTGAACAATATTATCAAGTAGTTATTAGCAAAATTCATAAGTACGACCCCAATCATCTCTTATTAGGTACTCGTTGGGGGGGAACTCCTGGTCCTGCGGTGTTAGAAGCAGAACAAAAATGGGCTGATGTGGTTTCTCAAAATAACTATCGAGCTAATTTTTACGAGCGTTTTGATGACTTGTATCAGGAAGTTCAACGCCCTATTCTTAATGGAGAAATTAATACTTGGTCTGGTAATTTTATTTATATTCGTAATCCTATTGAACCCCCAGGAGGCTACGACCAGCAAACTCGGCGTAGACTGAGGGAAGAAGAAGCTCTAAATCGCATTTTTTCTCATCCAGGGGTAATTGGTTATACGAAATATCGCTGGCACGGTGATAGGGGGCTGTTTTTTGACAATAAACCCAACCGAAAAGTTGTGAATCCCCTGCGATGGGCTAACTCCCGCGCTGTATCTATTGCCACAGAATGGGACCGAGTGAGCTTTACCCCAACAACTCCTGTGCATGGACAAATTTTTATGACGCTTCAGGGAGGTAAAGTGGCTGTGGAAGAATTAACTCCAGTACAAGCCAGCGATCGACCTAGTTATAAACTGAAAGGAGAAGAACTAATTATCGGTATGGTTTGTCGTCAGGGAGTCTGGGATACGAAAGTCTATGGTAACGAGATTAGGGGAACAGTAGTTGATACTGCCAATGATGGTGAACTAATCAAACTAAAGCTTAAACTCAAAGACGACCCTAACTTAACAGCAGACGCACCAGCTAATGCAGAATATACTCTTAAATTAGCTAGAAATGGTACTAAGTTAGAAGGAACATTCCAAGGTACATATAATAATTATCCAGTTGCAGGAAGAGCGATCGGCTATCTTCATCGTCCTGCTGCTACAGTTAGATATTAGACATGGTATTATAAACATTAAATAAAAATATAGTCATATATCATCATATCTAGTAAAATACAAGATATGAAGTTATCAGACTATGCGAAACAAGCAGGAATTAGTTATCAAACTGCATGGCGAATGTGGAAACGTGGAGAGCTAAATGCTTATCAGCTTCCTACAGGAACGATCATAGTAAAAACTGAAGAATCAGAGATAACTTCTGAACCAGTAGCTTGCATTTATTCTAGAGTTAGTAGTGCAGAAAATAAGTCAAATCTAGATGCACAAGCCATCAGATTAACAAATTTTGCTATAGCCAAAGGCTATCGGGTTTATAAAGTAGTGAAGGAGGTAGGAAGTGGATTAAATGATAATCGAAAACAATTAGCCAAAATATTAGTGGATGATAATTACAATATTTTGATTGTCGAACATAAAGATAGATTGGCTAGGTTTGGAACGAATTATCTAAAAATCCTGTTAGAAAAAACAGGCAAAAAACTAGAAATAGTCAATGAAGCCGATAATGGCAAAGATGAATTACTCTTAGATTTGGTAGCAATAATCACTTCTTTTTGTGCCAGATTGTATGGTCTGAGAAGAAGCAAAAGAAAAACGGAAAAGATAATTAAAGAACTAACTGATAATGAGGCAGGTTGAAAGACACATAGTGAAAGAAAAGAGCTTCTTCTGGAAACAGATAGACGAGCTTTGTTTCTTGTCTAAAAATCTTTACAACTATGCTAATTATTTAGTACGTCAATCATTTATTTTTGAGGGAGTTTATCTAGGCTATGAATCCTAATCTAGCTAGAACATAACCAATGTTATATAAGAATTCAGTAATTAATGAAAAATGGAATGTACAAATAATTTTGCTTAAGTACTTAGAAAATGATTGATTACCGAGAAAACGAACATTTGTCTTTTGAAGAGTATTACGACTTTTTGAAAAGAAGCGATTTAGGTAGTCAGTATCCTCAAGAGCGATTTGAGGAAAGGATAAGAAAGCTCTTGACTCCTCGCTCAGTGGCTATCACAGCTAGGAATGATGAAGGAAAGCTCATTGGCATAGTTTTTGGTATTACAGACTTTGCCTACTTCCTGTTTATTACAGATTTGGGTGTGGACAGGTCTTATACAAAACAAGGAATAGGCAGTGAATTACTGCTTCGCATCCAAGATGCAGTGGGCGGAGAGGATGATATTACAGTAGTGACAGTCTCCAATGAAAATGCCACAGGCTTCTACGAAAAGTGTGGATATGTATCCGAGGACTGTCTGTTTTGGAAGCCTTGTAAACTCTGGAGTGAGTTTGAAATCATTTAGTTTAGATATATCCAATTGTGCAATAAATACAATAATATTCTTACCTTCTGATTAATAATTGTATCGAGAGCGATCGCCTGAAAATTCCCCTTAGCATTGTGATATCAAACCTGTAACTTAACTACTTATCCATTCCAGGGCTTTATCTCTATCTTCAAAGGTAAAATGTTTAACTTCAATGCTAGAAAATAATGTATTACCTAAAGCAGCCAAACTTTTGAGCCACTGACGATCGGAAACGATCGCTTCTTTCTCAAAATCTCGAACGTGTTTGAGACTAAATTTAAGGTCTTTAATAAAAGCTTCTAGAGAAATCCCCGACCAATTGTTGACCTCAGCATAGATTCTTAATTTTTCTTGCTGTTTTAGCCTATTTTCAATCGATTTAACTACGCGATCGATATCTTCAGATTCAATCTTACCATCAATGTTCAATCCGACTATCTTGTCAGGTTTGTGGGGAATAAGTTTGATAGTCATACCTTTACTCCTATGTAAAAATTGAATAACTATTAAATCTTGATCAAAACCTAAGAGCTAAAACCTAAGAACTAATCAATAAAAATTTATGAATAAGTCATCGACTCTAAATTCTCGGATAAAGATTCTTGCCCTTGTTCAATAGGAGTTTGAACTAATAATACCGAACAAGGAGCATGATGAACTACATAGTTACTGACGCTACCCAAAAATATCTCTTTCAAACCTGAATATCCTCGTCTGCCAATTACGATCGCATCTGCGTGGCACAATTTAGCTAAGTCACAGATAGTGGAACTAGGATGACCAGTAATTTGACTAAATTCCGTTGTTACTCCCACAGCGGCCGCTTTTTTAGCAAAAGAACGCAGTATTGCTAGTCCGTCAGCTTCAAACACTTTCCATTGCCTATGATACATTTCTTGTGCCATACGACCGACTTGAGGATCGAGGTGCATATAATGGCGATTGCCTACTGTGGGATAAACAGACATAATCGGACTGCCTTCTTCTTCTCCTGACAAAACATGCAGTAATATCAATTGAGCTTGGGTAGCTTTGGCTAAAGATAGAGCTTCTTGAAAAACTGTTTTATTTGTCGGTGAGCGATCGATTGCTACCAGAATTTTGTCAAACATTTTACTTACCTATGTTCGTGGTTAGTGATTAGTAGTTAACGGTTGATTTTCTTCGGAGACAAGAGAATCTGAATTGGATTGATTATCAATTGCCGTACGCAAGATTAAAACAGAACAAGGGGCATGGTGAGTTACATAGTTACTAACACTGCCGAGAAACATTTCTTTAAAACCTTTGAGTCCGCGACTACCGACTAAAATTAAATCGGCTTCCCAAGTACTAGCTAGTTCACAAATAGTCCGCCCTGGATTGCCAACTAGTTGAGTATATTCAGTTTCTACTTCTTTTTCTGTGGCTTTTTGAGTTAAGTTTTGTAAGAAATCTATGCCCCGTTGTTTATACTCTGCCAATTTTTCTTGATAGGCATCATAATTGCGATCGTCTATCACTGGATAGTAGGCATAGGTAGGTAAGACAGGATAACCTGCTTCGTCTTCGGATAAAACGTGCAGCAGCATCAAAGATGCACCTGTAGTTTTGGCTAAAGACAAGGCTGAGTCAAAGACAGATTCGTTTCTTTCGGAATAGTCTACTGCTACTAAAATTCTATTGATCATTTGGCATACCTCTTTGTTGGTTAGTGGTTAATTGTTAGTGGTTAGTGGTTAATTGTTAATTAATTTAAGTGCTTCCACTAACCACTGACTAATTGTTACTAACTAATATTTTTTTCTACTTCAGCTACTTTCAGTTTGGTTTTAAGCACCGAGTCGGGATTAAGACTAATAGAGGTGATACCCTGGTTGACTAAAAACTCGGCAAACTCTGGATAGTCGCTGGGTGCTTGACCGCAGATACCAATTTTGCGATTATTTTGTTTAGCTTTGGCTATTATCATAGAAAGCATAGTTTTAACCGCTTGGTTGCGTTCATCAAAGAGATGGGCAACTAAAGAAGAATCGCGATCGAGTCCTAGGGTTAGTTGAGTTAGGTCGTTTGAACCAATGGAAAAGCCATCAAATACTTCGCTAAATTCATCGGCAAGAATCACGTTACTGGGAATTTCACACATAACATATACTTGCAAATCATTCTCGCCCCTGACTAAACCGTGTTCGGCCATTTCTGCTAATACTTTTCTTCCTTCATCGGGAGTACGACAGAAAGGAATCATCGGGATAACATTAGTTAAGCCCATGTCATCTCGAACTCGTTTAAACGCCTGACATTCCATCGCAAAGGCTTCACGATAGTTGGGATCGTAATAACGACTTGCACCGCGCCAACCCAACATGGGATTTTCTTCTTTTGGTTCAAATTGTTGTCCTCCCAAAAGATTGGCGTATTCATTACTCTTAAAGTCCGACATCCGCACAATAACTGGTTGGGGATAGAATGCTGCTGCAATAGTAGCAATGCCTCTGGCTAATTTATCAATGAAGAAATCGGGTTTGTAGTCATAATGAAGTGTCAGACGAGAAACTCTGATCTTGCTAGCATCAGATAATTCATCAAACCTGAGTAGGGCTAAAGGATGAACTTGGATATGGTTGGCAATAATAAATTCTAGTCTGGCTAAACCAACACCGTCGCAGGGTAAAGCAGATAAACCAAAAGCTTCTTCAGGATTACCCACATTCATTAAAATTTGCGTTTTAGTTTCGGGTAAATCATCTAACTGAGTTTCGGTGACTTTAAAAGGAATTAAACCAGCATAAACTTTACCTTCTTCCCCTTCTGCACAGGAAATGGTTATTTCTTGTCCATTTTGGATGTTTTTGGTAGCATCACTACAGCCAACGATCGCTGGAATACCTAGTTCTCGCGCAATAATAGCACTATGACAAGTTCTACCCCCCTGATTAGTCACAATAGCACTGGCTTGTTTCATAATCGGTTCCCAGTCAGGATCGGTTTTATTCGTAACTAAAACTTCTCCTGGTTGGAATTTATCGATTTGAGATACATTTAAAATTACTCTGGCAACACCAGAACCGATCTTTTCGCCTACGGCTCTGCCAGTTGTCAAGATCTCTCCAGTTTCAGCTAATTTATATGTCTGCAATATATTACTAGCTTTTTGAGATTGAACGGTTTCGGGACGGGCTTGTACAATAAATAAGTCTCCTGTTACGCCGTCTTTTGCCCATTCAATATCCATAGGGGTATACACACCCCGCACCTTAGAATAATGGTCTTCGATCTGACAAGCCCAAGATGCTAATCGCAGAATTTCTTCATCATTAAGGGCATATTTAATTCTTTCTGAGGGCGATGTGGGGACATTTTTGGTGAGCTTGCTACCGCCTAGGTCATATACCATCTTAATTTCTTTGCTGCCAAGGCGTTTATCTAAAATTGGACTATAGCCTTCTTTTAGTGTCGGTTTAAAGACGATATATTCATCAGGATTAACAGCACCTTGAACCACATTTTCCCCTAACCCATAGGCTGCGGTAATTAAAGCTGCATCTTTAAAGCCAGTTTCCGTATCGATCGAAAACATGACCCCCGAAGTAGCTAAATCGGAACGCACCATTTTTTGTACGCCAGCAGAAAGAGCTATATTAAAGTGGTCGAAGCCTTTGATCGTACGATAGGAGATAGCCCGATCTGTAAATAAGGAAGCAAAACATTTATGGCAAGCTTCCAAGACACATTGAATACCGTGAACATTAAGATAGGTTTCTTGTTGCCCAGCAAAACTAGCATCGGGTAAATCTTCCGCAGTTGCCGAGGAACGCACTGCTACATCTACGTTATAGGTATAATTCTCACAGACTTCTTTTTCGTCTCCTTCAAAACGCTCGCAATACTCAAAATTAATACTATATCGCTGGCAAAGTTCACTGTAAGCTTCAGTGATAGCAGCTTCTAATTCTGGAGGAAAAGGAGTATTCAGAATCAAAGTTCTAGCTTGCCTACCCCGCGCCCGCAGATTATTAACATCTTCTACATTAAGATCGGCAAATAGTTGACGTAGTTGAGTTTCTAACCCTGCTTGTTCAATAAAATAGCGATAGGCATAGGCAGTAGTAGCAAAACCTCCTGGCACGTAAATTCCTTCAGGTGTTAACTGTTGGATCATTTCTCCTAAAGAAGCATTTTTGCCCCCCACTAGGGAAATGTCTTCCATTCCCACTTCTTCAAACCATAGAACTAAAGCTTGTTCTTTATCTTGCAGAAGTTGATTTTGGCGATCTGCTGTTGCTACCATAAATTTTAGTTCCTCGTTTAACTTCTACCTCTTCGTACCTATAGATTTGAGGCTATTAATTATGTTGTAAACAACTAATTTGAGGAACTTGTGAGGATATTTAAAAGATTATCTTCTTACCGATTTGTCCATAGGGTTTTAGCTATTAGCTACTGGTAAACTAGCCAACAAAGTCCGAGTCCGTTTAGTCACTGCTTGCCAATCTTCTGCTTCCACTAAAGATTTAGGAAATAGTTGACTAGAAAGACCAACAGCGATCGCTCCTGCGGAAATCATTGCTGGTGCATTCTCTAAAGTAATACCCCCTGTAGGAATTAAATCAATGTGACCTAGAGGAGCTTGTAAACTTTTGATATAGTTTGCACCACCAAGAGCTTGAATGGGAAAAACTTTAACTGCACTAGCCCCTAACTGCCAGGCAGTGACAATTTCTGTAGGCGACAATGCTCCAGGAATTAGCGGGATACGATATTCTTGGACTGCGCTTAGGAGTAGATTAGGATTGAGATGAGGGCAGAAAATAAATTGTGTTCCACAAGCGATCGCCTCTTGTAATTGTTGATTATCTAAAATCGTTCCTACACCGATGATCCGATCGGGTAATTCTTGTCT
>JBFRWE010000045.1:0-6459 GCA_051439345.1 Xenococcaceae cyanobacterium | reverse complement strand
CTTTGGTAAGGCGAGTTTGGACAGCATTATTTAACTCTTGACGATTTTGGACAATTTGCAGTGCATTCCGAGTACCAAACTCTTCACGGAAAATATTAGCAACTCTTGGCTCAACTTGAGATACTTTGTATTGTTGTCCATATCGTTTAAATACTCTTTCTGCTTCATTTTCTAACAAAGAAAAGGTAACTTGAATCTTATTTTCAGGGGCAATTTGAGAATCTTTAGAATAAGCAGGAATAGGGATAGTAATGGTTTGAGATTGTAAATTTAACTTCTGAATATCACCTTTGAATGGAGTGTAAAAATGTAAACCAGGGTTCTCGGTTTTGACTAGCTTTCCGAAGCTAGTACGTATGCCAATTTCACCAGTTTGGACTGTTGAGGCACATCCAGTCGAACTAATTCCACCAATAAGAATAATAAATATTAAGGCTATTTTTCGGTTCATAATCGTGTCTCTTCTCTAACAATGAAACCAAGATGTAAGTAGGTGGGTGCAATTAATTATAAAATGAGTGAGGGCAGAGGAGCAGAGGAGGAATAAAACTTTTCTATCTTATATTTAATTCTGCCTAGCTACTTAAGTAATTAGTTCTTAGTAATTAGTTGTTAGCTTTAAAAGCTAGATACTAATTACTAAAAACTAGCATCACCGCTTCTCTTAGGAGAATAAGTGATTGTCCGAAGATGTCTAGTCTTATTGCGAGATTAAGTAATGAGTAAATCCTATAATAATAATGATTAAAAGTAAAGTTAAAATAAGTTAAGTTAGGACTAAATACTGATTAAAGTCTAAATAAAATAATTTAATCTCCTATATTAAATATAAGTTACCCCATGTCAAAGCCGTCACTGAAAGCCTCTCCACAAGGTATTCAAATTGCTAAACAAGCTCTGACTATTACTGGTTTGACACAGAAAAATTTATGTAGGGTAGTTGGGTGCAGTCGCCAACCCATGACTAATTTTTTTCAAGGAAAGGCAATATCTCAAACTATCTTTAGGGAAATTTGCGATCGCCTGAATTTAGATTGGCAAGAGGTTGCGGGTTTGACTAGACCTTCTGTTAATAGCTCTCCATCAGAGACAAGTAATAGCGATCGCCAAACTGATTTAGATAACCTGACACAAAAACTCAGAAAGCACGTATATTCTGGTATTCGAGAACAATGCGGTACTATGCGGATCTTGGATATGTCTCATCCCATTGAAGTTAATGATATTTATACCAACGTCAATATTCTGGAGAAAATTAGCGGACGCAGACATAAACGACTCGATCTACTTTTAAAAGAATGTGAATGCGAAGAATTCGATCGCTTTGGTTTAGGGAAGATTGCAGAAGAACATATACCAGGGTTGGAAGCAGTTGAGAAATATCAAAAGTTAATAATTTTGGGCAAACCTGGTGCTGGTAAAACCACATTTTTAAAATACCTCGCCATACAATGCAATGAAGGTAATTTTGAGGGGGAACGAGTACCTATTTTTGTCACCTTGAAGAATTTTGCTGAATGGGAAGATCGACTTAGTTTGCTCGAATACATTTGTTACAAAGTAGCTCATTCCTCTTTACCTACAACGACAAGCAAAGATATAGAGCAATATATGGCTGATTTGGCTATCCTTTTACACCACGGTAGAGGCTTAATTCTCTTAGATGGATTAGATGAAGTAAGAGAAGAAGACCAAAAGCGCGTCAATAGAGAGGTTCGTAACTTTTCCGAGCAATTCTGGAATAACCATTTTGTGATGACTTGTAGAATTGCAGCCTGGGAATACACCTTTGAAAAATTTACAGAAGTAGAAGTGGCTGATTTTGATGAAAATCAAGTAGAAGCATTTGCTAACAAATGGTTTAAGCATAAGCATATCAGAGCTAGTACCTTTCTCAGACATTTAGCGCAGAATCCCCGCATTCAACAACTCACAGTTAGTCCACTTCTACTTACTCTAGTGTGTTTGGCATTTGAAGAATCAGGAGACTGTCCTACTATTCGTTCTGAATTGTATAAAGAAGGTATTGATGCTCTGTTAAAAAAATGGGATGCTACCCGTGGTATCCAAAGAGATCGAGTATACCAAAAATTATCCCATCAGCGTAAAGAAGATTTACTCAGTCAACTAGCACTAGATACCTTCAAGCAAAAAGACTATTTTTTCAAGCAATCTTTTGTGGAGCAATTTATCGCTGACTATATTTGTAATTTACCCCGTACTAATTCCGAGCCAGAAGAACTCCAGCTTGATAGTGAAGCCATTTTAAAATCCATCGAAGCGCAACATGGTTTGTTAATGGAAAGAGCAAAAGGAATTTACTCCTTTTCCCATCTTACTTTTCATGAATACTTCACTGCTAGAGAAATTGTCTTTAATAATATTTCTTTAAACGCGGAACTAGACAAACTCATGCACCATGTGAGCGATCGCCGTTGGCGAGAGGTATTTTTATTGGCTACTGAAATGTTACGAGATGGTTCATGGTTATTATTACCCATGAAAAATTGTGCAGACAAACTGGTTGCTAGTTCACAGAAATTTCAGGACTTTTTAGTTGAGGTTGGCAAGCGCGCTGCTAAGTTAGCATTTTCTGGGATTAAACCTGAAGCACTGCGAGCATTTTATTTTGATGTAGACTTTGAAATTGATGAAAATCGTACTGTTGCCTTGCAATTAGATCGCTCGGCTAATCATTTAGTGTGTGCTAGTTTTCTGACTCGTATGTTAAGGGGAGTAACATTGCCAGAGGCGATCGCGATCTCTCAACAATATGATGCCAATATCTTAGAGCCTACAGAGAAAATTATTGCAGCTAAATCTGCCAATATTGTGATGTTAATCGCTATCAAAATAGCCTTAAGTTCCGAAAAATTGGCAACCAACGAAAGAGAAATTCTTAAAACGCTCTTACAAAAACGCCAAGAGCAATCAGCCGATGATAAAACTACCCAAGAAATTGCCGACAAAGCTAGAGCCAGGGCAAAAACTCGCTACCATATAGGAGGAGAAAAATACTTTGATGCTGAAGAGAAAAAACTCCTCAGAGAATACTACTATATAATTCAGCTTTTAGTAGAATGCCTCAATAGCGATGGATGTATGTTAGCTCCCGAATTGAGAGAGCAAATTAAAGATAACTTGTTTCTAGCATGACATCAGTAGTTATCAAAGTCTTAAAACAAGAAAAAATATCATGCTTGCTAAATTTCAATTTCTTTTACTTGTTTTTGCTTCTATTTTCTTCCTTACCTTTTACCAAGAAAAACCCCTGAGCCAGATTTTTAAGTCTGATTCTGTTCTCGACAAAATAACTTTTGATATCTCAGCTACCTCTCAGGAAGGATCGAGCGAGCCTCCTGATAGCTTAAGATATCTCAGCTATGAGTTTTGTATTCCAGCTAAAGATAAGTTTCTGGAAGAAGTTAAAGCAATAGACCCTACCATTATGTTCCATGCTCATAGTAGAGGAAGAATTGGTTGCCAGACAAATCAGTATCTTTGTATTGGTAATATCCAGGGTACTCAGTGGAGCGAAATTTTAATTTCCATAGCTAAGCTTGATTACGTGGAGAGAATCGATCGATTTTATGGAGAGTAGCCAATTGTAATTAATCTTCTGAGAATATTAGGTTAACTATAATATACTGAGTTGCTCGGAGGAGAAAAATAATGAGTCTTAAAGATCGTATTGGCGAAGACATCAAATCCGCAATGAAAGCTAAGGATAAAATTCGCTTAGAAACAGTACGGAGTATTAAAAAAGTAATTCTAGAAAAAGAAGTTGCTCTACGTCCTAAAGGTCAAGATAGTCTAACCGAAGAACAAGAAATAGAAGTATTATCGCAACAAGCAAAACAACGTCGGGACTCGATCGAACAGTATCGTAATGGTGGGAGAGAAGATTTAGCCGAAAAAGAAGCCCAAGAATTAGCAATTATTGAAACCTATTTACCCAAGCAACTCAGCGATGAAGAAGTAAATAGTATTCTTGATGAAATTATTGCTTCGGTTGGAGCTACTACAGCTAAAGACTTAGGTAAAGTGATGGGAGTCGCTATGAAACAACTGAAAGGTAAAGCCGACGGCAAGAAAATTCAAGCAATGGTTAAAGAAAAACTATCTTAGCAGGATTAATAAGAGTTTAGGGAGCAGAAACTAACTACTCCCTACTAACTACTCCCTACTAACTACTAACTACTAACTACTTACCCATCTTCCTTTTCATTTTTTCTAATTCTTCATCCAATTCCCATTTTTGAAATTGCGATTCTAAAGGATCTGCTGCACGACTATAATTGCTGTTATTAAATCCTTGATTCCAGCCTACCGTGTAACCGTTAGTAGTATTATCGAAATTTCTGGCGGTTTGAGCTTGAGCTTGAATTTGTTTACGTCTCTGCTGAATTTGTTGTAGTAACTCTTTGGCTTGAACAATCCGCTTTTTGATTCCTTCCATTTGTCCCCAACGCAGATTACCTTGTCGGAGTAGTGCTGCTTCTCTTTCTTGTGCTGCTTCAGCTAAATCCCGTCTATTGGCAGCTTGTGCTTTATTAACTCTATTGTGCCAAGTTTTGATATCTTCAGCGATCGCTAAAATTTGCTCTTGGAGATTTTTCTCTTGTAACTGTAAATCGATAATTAGTTTGTTGGTGTCTCGTTCTTGCTCTCTTAGTTGCTCTTCGATCGCTTGCAACTCTAGATGAGGATTATTTTCTAGAAATTCATCTAGTCGCTCTTCGAGAAATTGGCTTAAATCATTAAATATAGTCATATCATAGATTGTTTATGAAACTTATTTGCGTTTATAAAATAAGTCTTAAGATTTTGCCCATCTTCGTCAATCTTATCAAAAATTAGTCAAAAAAAACCAGAATAGAAACTTATCTTATTTGCTCTAAAGACTCAAGAGAAGTTATTGTCTAAAACTTTTTGCTCAAACAATAAAAGATAAATGGTTATCTTTTTGTTGTAATCAATTTATTTTTGTCTATTGTAAAAAAATATCGAGGAGTTACTTATTGAGGATAAAGCCTTAAATATTTTTCGAGAGAAGTAAACTTTAAAACTTTTCACCAACACTAAGGTAGCGCGTTTCTCCTTGGCGGGTGATTTTTGCTTTCTGGTTAACCACAGAATCTAAAATCCAACCTTTATTATTTAACTCTTCTCCCACCCAAATTCTTTTAGTCAAACCATCAACTTTAAATAGAGCAGCAGATCGCTTTCCTAATTCAACTATACCGATTAAAGTGTAGTCTTTAAGCGAAGATGTAGTAGCACTAGAACTCTTATTGATATTTGCAGCAGAGGGTGATTTTGCTTCTGTACTACTGCTATTCATCATAGGAGAGGCAGAAAAAGTTGATGCAGGTAATTGTGGTGGTGGTGGAATAACAGGAATAGGTAAAGGAGAATTATTAATTGAAGAGTTTAGAGGAAGTGTAGAAGAGAAAGTATTTGTTGGTGAGACAGAATTCTGATTATTGAGGTTGTAGACGGGAATATAAACTACATCAGAATTTTCGGCTTTAGTAGCTGAATCGCTTAATTGTGTTGCTTTTTGACGTTCAATATTATCTAGCGATCGCTTCATATAATCAATAAACTGTAAATCAGTAGCCGATATTTGTTGCTCTGACATATTTAGTAAGGTTCTTAAAGTAGAAAAAGGAAACAGCTTTCCATAATAATTATGTCCAGTCAACCACCAAACTACGAAAATAAGATAGCTAGAAGATAGTGCAAAAATAATTTTGCCTAAATGCTTATTAATAAAACTATCGTTTTTACTTTCTTCTTCTGATAATTTTATTTGTTCAGAAAAATCTAGAGAATAATCAGAATCTAATTCATCTAGTAAACATAAACCCGATCCATTAACTGTAGTCAGATTAGGCAATCCTAAAATTGAAGATAGAGTTACTGAATCTGATGATGACGAATGAACAAGTCGATCGCACGACTCTTTTTGAGGAATATCCGTCAATTCTTGAATGTCTACAGATAAATTTTCACTTATTTGTTTAGCTTGTTTATCCTTTGAATAAGTAAGAGTATAGATAAAAGAAAACTTTTCTATGACTTGTAAATGGCTCGTATCCTGAGACATAAATAATACTCTTAAGTGCCTAATTTTACTGGATAAAAGTATATTCCGCCGTAAAATAACGGAGTACTTTTAACTTATCAAAGATAAGCTTAAACAAGATAAAATCGCCATCGTAATTACTCAGAAATTAACAAATATTTTTTCAATTAAAAATTATTTTTCTCAGTACAACTACAGAATAATACCATTCGTGACCAGTTAAATTTTTCAGCCAACCCTACTTAGTCATACTAAATCCGATTATCAAAGTATACTTTGACAAATTTGGCTAAAACCTTTCTGACTTCTGATTTCTGACTTCTGACTTTCCTAGCCGTTAAGTATCCTATCTAAACTGGATTTAGTAT
>JBFRWE010000044.1:0-6048 GCA_051439345.1 Xenococcaceae cyanobacterium | reverse complement strand
GCATCACGACGATAAAGTTTAATCCAGGCATCAAAACTAGATTCCCCTAAAGGCTGAATTTTTCTGCCTGGGATATTCAAATATTTAGTAATATCTTTACTGAGATTTTCTAAACAAGTTTTCTGATTATATATTTTTGCTCGTAGAGGGATTAAAACATCGTAGTAGCTCGTTGTTCCTTCCGAAAACCAAAGAGAGGTAGTGTAATTTTCCCTTTCATAATCAAACTTTTCTAATGCTTTAGGACGAATTCTTTTGACGTTCCAGAGATGAAAAAATTCGTGGGCAACTAATTGCATAAAGCGATTGTACCTATCTTTATTTCTAAAGCCAAAACGAGGATAATTTAAGCTACAAGAATCTTTATGTTCTAAACCACCATATCCACTACCAGAGAGGTGCAACAAAAAGAGATACTTTTCATAAGGTAAACCACCATATAAATCTGCTTCTACTTCAATAATTTTTTGCGTATCGGCAATAATTTGCTTAGCATCAGCATTACCTTTGCCCCAGATGGCTAATTGATGGGGTTTACCTAAAACTTCAAATTCATAGAGTTGATGAATGCCAATTTCGATCGGCGTATCCACTAAAGTATCAAAATCTTTGGCTATAAAAGTATTTTCTTGCTCCCTCGGAGAATCTAAAGTAGTAATAACTTGCCAATCTGGTTGCGGTGGTACAATTTTTACTTGAACTGCTTGTTCTTCTAGTCCTGGAATGAAAAAGAACAAAGCTGCACCATTAAAATAACCATGAGTTGTATCTAAATGATTAGTTCTAACTGTTAGTTCGTTAGCAAATACTCGATAAGTAACAGTAAGATTGGAGCAATTGTTTGTGTCTATCTGCCAATGATTCTTGGCTACTTTATGACTAAATAACAACTTTTTACTATTACTATCTTCGGCAATAAAATCTTGAACTTGTTTGGCATATTCTCTAACTAAATAAGAACCAGGAGTCCATACAGGCATTTTTAAATCTAGTTCGCCTTTATGCCAATTATTCACTTTTAAAGTCACCTCAAATAAGTGAGATTGAGGCTGAGGCATCGCTACTTGATAGAAGATTTCAACTTGATTTGTAGTCAAAGAAGATTGCCTGATAGCTGTAGTTATTGTCATTATACTTTTCCAGATAAGTTAATTAACTGTTTAATATTCATAAGATACAAAGTTTGATTGTTTTTATCTATTTCAATCCAACCATTACTTTGTAGTTTATCGATGATTTTTCTAGTTTGCTCAATATCAATATCAGTCATATCAGCTAAATCTGCTGCTGGTACTTGTAATATCATTGTTTTCTTGTCTTGCAACTGACCATAATTTTCTGCCAAAAAAACAAGTATTTTAACTAGTCTAACAACAGGTGGTTGTTGACGCATTTGCCAATAACCATCTAGTATCTTTAATCGTTTGACCATCAGTTGTAATAGCCGATGTTGTAATTGACTATCTTTAAACAATGCTTGAATAAATCTTTGGGCAGAAAGGGTAAATAAAGTTACTTTAGTTAAAGCAACTACTTCCATATTTTCGGTATATTCTTCTAAAATTGCTCCTTCTCCGAAAAAATCACCCCTACCTATAATAGTTTGAGTTATTTTTCTTTCGGGGGATGAATACTGCAATTTAACCCAACCTGCAATAATGAAGTAAGCAGCTTTGCCCCAGTTGTCTGCTGTTAAAATCACTTCATCTTGATGGTATTCTTCTTGTGTAGCGATCGCGATAATCCAGTTTAAAGTATCGGGACTAGCAGTATTAAAAAGGGGGAAAAGTTGGCTAAGAGCCTGAATTTCCATAAAGGTAGGGGAAATAGATTCATAGTTTAAAAAAAACTAAAATCTACTACTTTTAAATGCATTAAAGATATTGATGGCATAAGTCTAGCTTAATCAGTAGACAACAATCAATATTAAGATAGTAATTTGAGTAATTTTATGTCCCCTCACAATACTTTGTTACCGCGGAATGCCGTCACCGCAGACTCCGTCGTTTTACAGCGGAGTAACGGTGACTGCCAAGAGGCAAATTTACCCAAGCGAGTGTCAAGAATTTATGTTATACCTATTAAAGTTTTGTAAATAAAAGCGATATTTAGCTAAATTGCTGGCGTTTATCCAGCATAGTTGAGTCCGCTTGACAAATCAGCTTAATTAGACCTTCTTAAAGTCTGCTACACAAATTAGTGTGGTTAGAGGGGTTTTTATGTGTCTGAGTGATTAAGTTCTCATGTCAAAGTAATTAGGTTATTCAATGACAATATCAACAATCAAGTCTCAATCAACAGCATCTTATCAACTAGATTCAAATTTAAAACTTAGAGATATCATTAATACTTTACCGAAAGAAGTTTTTGTGAAAGATGCTCGGAAAGCTTGGTTTAAATTAATTATTAATGTTTTATGCGTTGGTATAGGTTATTGGGGGCTAATAGTTTCTCCTTGGTTTCTCTTACCAATTTTATGGGTTTTCACTGGTACAGCACTACAAGGCTTTTTTGTTATTGCTCACGATTGTGGTCATCGCTCCTTTTCTAATCGTAATTGGGTTAATGACTTGGTAGGACATGTCATGACTTTACCTCTAATGTACCCTTTTCATGCTTGGCGTATTCTGCACAATCATCACCACAAACATACTAACAAGTTAAAAGTAGATAATACTTGGGACCCCTTTACTACCGATCTGTATGACAATTCATCTTTGATGATGCAATGGGGTTACAGAAGAATGCGCGGTCGATTTTGGTGGATCGGTTCGATTTTGCATTGGGGAATGCTGCACTTCAACTGGAGGCAATTTGAAGGTAAGCAAAGACAGCAAGTACGTTTTTCTGTCTTACTAGTTGCCATTACTGGCGCGATCGCTCTTCCTACTCTGATAATGACTACTGGTATTTGGGGTTTGGTTAAATTCTGGCTTCTACCTTGGATGGTTTATCACTTCTGGATGAGTACTTTCACGATGTTTCATCACACCATGCCAGAAATCCCTTTCACACCAGAGTCTACCTGGAATGAAGCCCAAGCTCAATTAAGTGGTACGGTTCATTGTAAATATCCTTGGTGGGTAGAATTCCTTTGTCATGATATCAATGTTCATGTCCCTCATCATGTTTGTTCGGGAATTCCTTGGTATAATCTTCGCCCTGCTTATAAAAGCTTAAAGGAAAATTGGGGAGAATATCTTTATCCAGAATGTGAATTTTCTTGGTCACTAATGGAAAAAGTTGCCGATCGATGTCATTTATACGATCTAGAGAATAATTATTTGAGCTTTAAAGAGCATAAGGCAAGAACAAGTTAGTTTAGTTATTTTAGTGATTATGATCGACTACCCCGCCATTTCAATTGGACGGGGTAGTTTCACTATTGATAGTTAACAATACGTGCAAAACTACTTGCTTCTAAGCTAGCACCACCTACTAGTACTCCATCAATCTCTGACTGAGACATAATCTCATCAATATTATTAGGTTTGACAGAGCCACCATACTGAATGGGTACATCTTTATTATCTAATTGTTGACGAATAACACCAATTACACGATTAGCTTCTTGAGATTCACAAGTATCCCCTGTACCGATCGCCCAAATGGGTTCGTAAGCAATGACTAGATTACTCTGATCTACATCAACTAAGTCTTTTTTGAGTTGGTTGATAATTACATTTTCTGTTTCCTGAGCATCTCTTTGCGCTTTGGTTTCTCCTACACAAAGGATTGGTGTAATCCCATATTTTTGAGCAGCCCTCAGACGCAAGTTAACAGTTTTATCTGTCTCCCCAAAATATTGACGACGCTCACTATGACCTATAACTGCGTAATTTACCCCAATCTCAGTTAACATTAAGCCAGATACTTCTCCAGTATATGCGCCTCGATCTGCCCAATGAATATTCTGCGCTCCCAAGCGTATTTTACTGCCATGCAAATTTTTAGACATTACGGTTAAAGAGGTAAAAGGAACACATAAAACTATTTCTCTAACTTCGTCTGTATTTTCAATTTCAGATTTAAACGCTTGCACAAATTCTAAGGACTCTGCCTGATTTTTGTGCATTTTCCAGTTACCAGCAATAATAATTTTTCGCACAACTCAATCAACTTATAATTCAATTTTAACTGCATGATTAAGTTTAAGTCTTTAAGGAGGTTAAGGCTAGGTTATCAGTCAATTTTTGCTAGAGAGTAAGCGAAAAAGCTCACACAACCAAGATTTTTGATTTATGCTGGAAGTTTATTATTGTGAAGGTAAAGCTAAGTTTTATGTAGGTAAAGCTTTTTATAATGCCCAAAGTAAAGTAGCCAGAGATTTAGGCATTTTAGCTGCTACTGTTTATCGGCAAAATAACGATCGACTAAGAGTATTAGATGCCATGAGTGGTTGTGGAGTACGCAGTTTACGCTATTGGCTCGAAAGTGGTGCTGATTGGATTTGGGTTAACGAGGGTAATCCCGACTTAAACTCTCTTCTACAGCATAATCTACGAGAAGCGATCGCCCAAGATTGCTGTCAGATTACTCACCAAGATGCTCATCGTCTTTTTTTTGATTGTTACTCTCGGCGTGATTATTACGATCTGGTAGATGTGGATTGTTTTGGTAGTGCTGCTCCTTATCTTAGTACAATGCTATGGGCAACAAAAATTAACGGTCTGATGTATCTTACCAGCACAGATGGGCGAACAGCTACAGGACATTCTCCTGAAAATAGTTTACAAGCTTATGGTGCTTACGCTCGTTCTCATCCTGCTGCTCAAGAACAAGTTTTACGGTTATTAATTGGTAGTGTGCAACAACAAGCAGCCACTAAAGGTTTCGGGGTAGAACCTGTTTTTTCGTTTTTTACTGGTAAAACTTATCGAGTGATGCTCAGATTGGTCAAAAATATTCAGTTAACCGCAAATAATTACGGATTTCTAGGCTATTGTCATCACTGTGGTAATTATCAAACTGTGTCTTGGCGTAAATTAGCTAAAGTTACCTGTGTCCATGACAATCATTCTTTGACTATTAGTGGTGCAATGTGGCTAGGAGAATTACATAATTTAAGTATGCTCCAAAAAATGCAATCTTTAGCAAAACGATGGAATTGGCAAAAAATAGCAGATTTAATGGATATCATGCTGAATGAAATCAATTTTCCTCCCTATTTCTATACTTTAGGAGAAATAGGACGCAGAGGAAAGCTAGATATACCCAAGCGATCGCAACTTATTCAAGCTCTACAAGACAATGGTTATCGAGCAAATGGTACTCATATCAATGCTCAAGCAATTAAAACTGAGGCAGATCTTCATACTTGTATCACCTTGGCAAGGAAACTTGACTATTTGTATAAGTCCGACAAATCTTAGTTAAGTGAGTAGCAAGTTTCTGATTTAAGATTTTTGGTTGTATTTATCCAAACAGCTGGCAGAATATCATAATTGGAAGTAAACTTGAAACGCCTAATTTTTAGTAGTTAAGTAATTATAGCGTTTCTCGGACTCATGAGGTACAGCCAAATCAAGATATATTAAGACATTTGATTATATTGCTGTACCTCATATAAGTGAGAAACGCTATATCATGATAACGAAAAAAGTAGTGTGGTACATTTCCTAACCTTGAAATAATCAGAGTAAGGTACTTCGACGAAAAAAATCATCCCATCATTTTTCTTAATTTAATTTAGGATTGGTCTCTCAAAATTTAGTATCGACCAAGTCTATCATTACTTTAGGTAACTGGTATTCAAAAGAAAATGAAGCCTCTATTTTCCCCTAAATTTACAATTCTTCTAATTATTGCTCTGTTTGTTCCTTTTGCTATAAAAACTGCAAATTCAAAATTAGAGCCATATCCCGCTATTATTCTGCCTTCTGGAGCATCAAAGCTCGATCTTAAAAAGGGGGCGATCGGTGTTGATAGTCTTTCAATTTATGGGTATGATACCCAGGGCAAATTAGAAAAAATAGATGTAAAACAATTTATAGCTCCTATCCCCAGTCATTATTTCCAGGTTATAGCCAATAATGAATTTGGCTTATC
>JBFRWE010000043.1:0-15368 GCA_051439345.1 Xenococcaceae cyanobacterium | reverse complement strand
TGGGGGTGGAGGGACTTGAACCCTCACTCTCGATATGAGAAACAGATTTTAAGTCTGTAGCGTCTACCATTCCGCCACACCCCCTTGCTTAGCTGCAAGAGCTTTGTTTTTTGAGACTAGTCTATCATACAGTATATTCCGTATATTGCAACACCTTTGGCGAGGAAAAAAATTAATCACCGATTTTTCTGTTTCTTTATCCCTTAAAGCTAAAATACAATTAATATAAGCATTTCCCTGCAAATGCTCAAGCTTGCTGAAATCGATCGCTGGCTAGTCTCAGTAAATCTTAATCTATAGATAAAATCAAAATGATGTCAGATATAAATACTTTCATAAGTACATTAGAAATAGACACTCTCATAACTGCTCTGCTCTACCTAGTTTTAAGTGCAACTTATCTACTAGTATTACCTGGCATAATTTATTTCTATCTGAAAACTCGTTGGTATGTTGCTGGTTCAGTAGAAAGACTTTTCATATACTTCATGGTATTTTTGTGCTTCCCTGGAATGTTATTGTTAAGTCCTATTCTTAATTTTCGCCCTAAAAGACGCAAACTAGAAGCTTAATTCAGAAAAATGCGTAGAATTGATGCTATTGGTATTACCCTGGGTATTCTGGTTGGTGGTGGGGTAGTTTATGTGGTTTTCCAAGTTGTTGGACTTGATGGGGTTTCAGCAGGAATTTGGACTCAAACTTTATTGGTAGTAGGATTAATCGGCTGGGTGTCAACTTATTTATTCCGTGTATCTACTAAGAGTATGACCTATAATCAGCAACTAGAAGATTATGAACAAGCGGTATTACAAAAACGCCTAGAAGAAATGACACCAGAAGAACTAGCTAAGTTACAAGCAGAAGTAGAAGCCGAAAAACAGACTCCAGTAGATAAAAACTCATAACTAATTTCAATATGAGAACTTAACTATGAGAAGATAGCCCTTGGGTGTTTTTCTAAAAGCAACAATTGGGTTGCTTTTTTTATGTCATAGACCTTGTGCTAAAGTAAGTTTTTACTTAGAAACAATCGAGTTTGTTGATTTATGTGCATAGGTCTAAGCTTTTGCCGTTAAAGTTGATGATAGGAGTAAAAAACGTGAATTCTGTGGCTGATTGCTTTAAATCTCTCCGAACTAATAGTCAATGTGCCTTAATTCCTTTTCTAACTGCTGGCGATCCTGATTTGGAAACCACCACTAAAGCATTAAAAGTACTAGCTCAAAATGGAGCAGATATAATTGAATTGGGTGTTCCCTATTCCGATCCCCTAGCAGATGGTCCCACAATTCAAGCAGCAGCAACTAGAGCATTACGACGAAAAGTTAAATTAGAAGATGTTTTACAAGTAGTCAAAGAAGTTAGGCAAGAATTAGATACTCCTATTGTTTTATTTACTTATTACAATCCAATTTTTTATCGAGGAATTAAGCCATTTCTAGCTGAAGTTAAACAAGCAGGAGTACAAGGTTTAGTTGTTCCTGATTTACCCTTAGAGGAAGCTTCTACTCTGCTTGAACCTGCTAAGGATATGGGAATAGAAGTAACTTTATTGGTTGCACCAACTACTCCTCTAGAAAGGATAAAAGCGATCGCTGCTCAGTCTCAAGGCTTTATCTACTTGGTTTCTGTTACTGGAGTTACAGGAATGCGCTCTCAAGTAGCTAGCAGAGTAGAAGAATTATTATCGGAATTGCATAGTAATACAGATAAGCCCATTGGAGTGGGTTTCGGTATTGCTAGCCCGGAACAAGCCAAACAAGTTAAAGATTGGGGTGCAGATGCAGTAATTGTCGGTAGTGCTTTTGTCAAACGTTTGGCAGAAGGGACACCAGAAGAAGGATTAGAATCGATCGCTCAATTCTGTCATAGTCTCAAACAGGCAATTGTTTAAGTAGTTAGTAGTTTGTAGTTAGTAGTTAGTGGTTAAGTCTTAGTAATGACTATAATTTTGACGAATGATGATGGTATAGATGCCCCTGGTATCAAAGCCTTAAAGCAAGCTGTTAATGGTCAGAGTATGATAGTCGCGCCTACCCAACAACATTCTGGTTGCGGACATAAAGTAACTACTCGTCGTCCTTTGCAACTACAGTGTCGATCGCCCCATGAGTATGCAGTGGATGGTACTCCCGCAGATTGTACCCGTATTGCCCTAACTCACATAGCTAATGATGTGGAATGGGTGCTATCAGGAATTAATGCTGGGGGAAATTTGGGCATAGATGTCTATATCTCAGGGACAGTAGCAGCAGTAAGAGAAGCAGCTATCCATGGTATTCCTGGCATTGCTATTTCTCACTGGATTAAAAAACCTTTGGTCATTGACTGGGAGATAGCTACCCAATGGACAACTAGAGTTTTAGACAAACTGCGCTATCATCCTCTACCTACTGGTAGTTTCTGGAATGTTAATTTACCCCATCTTGAACCTGGTGCTAAGGAACCAGAAATAGTTTTATGTCAGCCAAGTACCGATCCTTTACCAGTTAATTACCGCGTGGAACAAGACTTGTACTATTATCACGGAGAATATGCCCAGCGCGATCGATCTCCCCATACAGATGTGGATGTGTGTTTTGCTGGCAATATTGCTGTTACTCAGATAAGCCTCTAATAAATTAGCTCGAAAAAAGAGTCATCGATATCGTAACCTAACATTTTCGCCATAGATTGAAGACGAGATTTACTCGTTATATCTTTTTGTTTTAGCCAATCTGCTATCACAAAAATCTTCTGCATAACAAAAATTTCTAAGGCTTCTGGATTAAAAATAATACCCTCACTGCGACTAAATTGATGAGGTACTAACATCGCTGTATAAAGTGCTAATTCTCCGCCTTTCCAATCTAATAAGAAAGGTAGCCAAGGATATACTGCATCTAGACGCAAAAACCATAGTCTAATTTCTGGAATTTCTGACAATTCCCGTGGATCGGTTTCCTCTTTTTGATAATTAATCGCAAATTTGAGCTTTTGTTCATATTCCGCGATCTCTCGATCTTTGGGTAATTTTTCGATCGCGCTCAAAGCCGAAGACAAATCGAGATTGTTGATAGAATCGGTATTTATATTAATTGTTAGGGTCATTAATCTTCGATCGATGGTATAGAGAATTACAATTGGGCTAAGATGGCTTTAATTACTTGTAGTAGACATTTAAGTCCAGTATAAGCTAAAGTGGTAATGAGTATGTATTAGTGTAGCAGTTTGAGAGCCTCAACTATGAGCAAACAAGAGGCAATTACCAAGCCAATTCGTTCTTTAGATGATGCACTCCTTCGTTGTCAAAACCTGGGGATGCGTGTAAGTCGTCAGCGTCGTTATATTTTAGAACTTCTCTGGTCAAAACAGGAGCATCTTTCGGCGCGAGAAATATACGATCTTCTCAATCAAGAAGGAAAAGAAATTGGTCATACATCCGTCTATCAAAATTTAGAAGCACTATCTAGTCAAGGTATTATTGAATGTCTAGAACGATGCGATGGTAGGCTATACGGTAATATTAGTGATTCTCACAGTCATGTTAACTGTTTAGATACAGCGCAAATTATTGATGTTCATGTAAATTTACCAGAAGACTTAATTAAAGAAATTGAAGCTCAAACTGGTGTAAAAATTACGGACTACCGTATTGATTTCTATGGCTATAAGGGTAGTTAGTAGTTAGTAGTTAGTAGTTAGTAGTTCGTAGTTAGTTTTTAAGTTCTAACTCTGGGCTGGGTTCTTGAGACGATAAATTTTTCGCTTCGGAATCGATTCTAGTGTAAGTTTGTCCGTTGCCCCATAACCCTTTGATTTGAGTCCACGCAGCATCAAAAAAACCTAGAAAATAGAATATTCCTCTGATGATAATTTTGACAGGAGAACCACTCTTATTACAAGGCGGATTACCTAAGACATGGCAATCAAATAATTTGACATAGAGACGTAATTGCTGAGATAGATTAAGATTTTTTAATGCCATGAGAAAGTGATTGTGATAAAAGGTGAGTTGATACTTAGGCGATCGAGTAGTGATATCGTGGCAACCTCCTGTCTCTTCTCCCAGATGGACAAGATGGGCTTCGGGAGCATACCAAATCTGATAGTTAGTTTGCCTTAATCTCAGACAAAAATCTGACTCTTCTCTTACGGCACTACCGCGAAAGCGTTCATCAAACCAAATATCGTATTTAGTAAAGATGTCTCGGCGAAAAGACATATTACAACCCCTAGCAGAAATAACCCTTTGGGGTTTAGTGGTATGGACTAAATCAATGTGATACCAAGCAATACCAGGGTCCATTGCTTCTGGAGGTAAATAGTCGATCGAGTAAGGAGAATTATCCTCAGTTTTTTGATGAGCATAGTCTGCTAGTTTCATGCGATCGAAAACTCGACCTGCTACTGCACCAATAGCTGGATTTTGTTGAAAATTCTGACTATGGGCTTGTAAATAGCCTGGAGGTAATTTAATATCATCATCAATAAAGATCATAATATCTCCCTTAGCCCTTCTGACAGCATAATTTCTCGCTCCAGGTAAACTTGCCCAATTAACCCTAAACCAACGAATTTTGTTAAGTTTATCTAAATTATCTAAATAGTTTTCTGTTTCTGGTTGATGATTTTGAGTTTGATCGACGACTAAAATTTCAAACTGAGGATATTCTTGCTGAAGAACATCTTCGATCGTGTTTCTTAAGGTTTCTTCTCTTTGATAAGTCGGTATAATTACAGAAATATAAGACAAGGTCATAGGTATTTCAAGTTTTTCGAGCGATCGTCAACTCAAATATAAACTAGAGAACTAAGTCCTTGCTATCAATAATCTTAATTTGTAGCTTTAGCTATGAAGTATTTGAGAACTTGGTGATTCGTCTTAATTTTTTGAATTTTTATTGTATTTTCTATGTTATGAGCAATTATGAATATACTTTTTTGTTTTGATGATAAATATGAACAGCATTTTATAGTAGCCCTTACCTCAGTTTTATTAAATAATTCCTTACCCATAAAAGTTTATATTATTACCAATAAGATATCCTCTAAGCTTAAGCAAAACCTTGATAAACTTATTGATTTATATAAAATTGACATAAATATCTATTTTATTGACGAAAATAATCTAGGAGATCTAAAAGTATCTCAGCATGCTTCCTTAGCCAATTATTTTAGATTATTTATTGGCGATTTTCTTCCTAATGCAATCAACAAAGTTCTTTACTTAGATTCTGATTTAGTTGTCAATCATTCTTTAGAAAAACTATACAATCTTGATATAGAACAATACTATATAGCTGCTAGAGGCAACACGACTCGTAGCCAAAAACAAAGACTAGACTTACAAAATAATTATTATTTTAATTCTGGTGTTATGTTAATTAATCTGCAATTATGGCGAAAAGATAAAATTGGTAAACAAGCGATCGAATTTGTCAAGAATAATCCAGACAAGATCAAACTATGGGATCAAGATGCTCTCAATAAAATTATTGATGGAAAATTTCTTTTATTAGATAAAAAATGGAATTCTTTGGTTGATTTATATAAGGAACGGTCTGAGGTTAATGATGAATCTGCAATAATTCATTTTGTTGGTTCTTTAAAACCATGGCATAGTTGGTGTATAAATTCAGACAAAGCTTTTTACTGGTCTTATCTCAGGCAATCCTTGTATTCTGATGCTCATCCAGAATACCCTACCTCATTAAAGAAAATCCTTTCAGCCATTAAAACCTATAAGAGAACTTTTATCGCAAAATAGCTAATTGATAGTTGATATGTACTAAATTTTAGAAAAATTAGCCTTAAAAACGTCTTCTCACCCTTTTTCTAGATTTTCTTGGATTAGTTTTCCCTAATAAATCTTCTCCTTCTTCTAATCTTAATTTTTTACGTTCTTCTTTATCGATCTCTGGTAGCTTTAGCAATACCCCAGCAAAAAGCCAGTAATATACTGATACTGGATCGGTATCTAAGGGATACCAATAGGGAAAATAGGTAATAATTAGAATAAATACCCAGAAACTAGAGCCAAAACTACGAATACTCGGAATTTTGACCAAACGATAACTTTTAAAGGTAGTAAAAGCCAGGTTAGTCACGAAAACCATAAAAGCAAATAAACCTATATATCCTATTTCAAAGAGAATCTTAGGATGGAAAGTTTCTATCAGTACAGTAGAACCAAAAGAACGAGCAGAATTAGTTGCCTTACCCAAACCTTTGCCTAAAATACCTTGTTGTGCATCTATAGCAAATTGGAATTGTTTTTGAATAAATAAGTGAGGAGGTGCAGTATTCCAACGTTGGACAAAACTATCTACCCTTTCTTGAACGATTTCTGGATTAGCAGTAATCACAACTGCCAAAATTAAACTGAGGATTATTGCTGCCGGTATAAAGCGTTTCAGGTTAGCTATTTGCCCAGTCAGAATTAACAAAACAAATACGGCAAAAGGAACAAGAGCAAGAGCAATTCTTTGGCCCGAAATAACTGCATTAATAAAAACTAATGCCAAACCTACTAATCCTCCTGTCCGCCATAAAAAGGAAGTATCACTAAAAGCAACCGTATAAGTAATAAAGCTATTAGCAATTAAAAACCATGCCCAGTGCCAAGGAGAAACAAAGGTTCCTGGTAGACGGATTTGTCCTTGAGATGGACTGTAGAGTAGTGAACCACCTACAAAACACCTTGCCTCAAGACTAGCTCGGAACAAATTACCACCTGCTGCTCCTCTAGTACCTGCACAATAGCCACTAGTCAACATGAGATACTGGATTAGTCCTAAACTACAACAAACAATTGCCAGGACTAATAACACCCTACCCAAAAAAATCAACTGTTTTTTATCTTCAATTAGGTAGTAACCACAAAATATTAAAGGCACATAGCCCATTAAAACTTTAAGTCCTAATATTCCTTGCAAAAAAGGACTTCCTTCTTTACAAGGGGTTTTATAAACAATTCCTGTTTCTGGGTTGATTAATAGAGTTCCATCTGGTGCACGGAGAAGCTGTTCATACTCACTTAAATTATCGCAGTAGGGCAAAAATGCTTCTTGTACGCCATTAACTAAGAACAATACAGTTAGACAGATAATAAATAAAATAGATAGAGTCAGTAATAGTTCTTTAGAAACTATGATTGGTTTTCTTTGGCGACGACATTCTTGAATTAGGGCAAGTAAAGCGGGTATGTAAAAGACATCTTTACTAAGCTGAAACAGAGCATTACCACCCCCAATCGTATATGTAACAGTCCCACTAAAGGGCATATAGATGAGGAAAAACCACAGGGCTTTACGGGGATAAAAGTAAGAAACAACTAGACTGGGAATGAGTAGAGCAACAGATAAACCTAATTTAGTGCTGACAGTAAAAACAAGAGGAAGACCAATTCCTAAACCAATGACCAGACAAGTAACCGTCAGTCTAATTAGCTTTTTGCGGTCTTCTCTGGCTTTACGTTTCTTCGCTAGACGTTCTTTTAAGCTTAATGTTTGTTTTTGGCTTTTTTTAGACTTTTTTTGAGGACGACGGGTTAATCTGACCATGATAAATTTGCTAACTACACTCAAGCTTAAGAGATTAGGTTATAGTACTTGTAGGAATACCCTCATCCGTTTACAGTGAGGGAGGAAAGCAAGCGCGACTGATGAGAATGATAATTTAAACCAATAGTCTAAATAGTGTACAATCAACTCATAAATGATTAGACGTGCTTACAAGTAACGATTCTATCCTAACCAAGAGCAGTGTATTCAATTAGCTCTAGCATCACCCGACAAGCAGTAACAGCTCTACAACAAGGAGATGCAGAATTACTTGGTCATTTAATGATCCAAACACAAACAGAATTCGATCGCTATTTAATCCCTGCTTGTCCTCGCCAACTAACTGCACCTATTTTGCATAATCTTTTGAACTATGAGCCAATTCAACCTTATATTTGGGGTGGTAAAGGTGTTGGCTCTCAAGGGGATGGAACTGCACAATTTGTAGCTAAAGACCAAGATAGTCAACAAAAAATAATAGCTATTATCACTAGAGACTTTCGGCAAATGCAGTGTTTAGAGTTAACTATCAAAAGTAAGAAAAAATAAATGAGAGGGGCTTTCTCGTTCTCATCTGGTAAGGAGCTAACATAAAAAAATCAATTAGATAGAAGTTGTTCACATGGCATGGGGAGAATAGAGAAATGAGATTAGTAATGTTAGGAGGAACTGGTTCGGGCAAAGGAACACAAACCGCTAAACTGAGCGATCGCCTAAACATAGCTAGTATTTCTACAGGTGATATTCTCCGACAAGGAATAGCTACTGGTACAGATTTAGGCAAACAAGCACAATCCTATGTCAAGCAAGGGGAATTAGTACCAGATCAGTTAATGATTCAATTTATTAGACAAAGGTTGCTCGAACCAGATGTTAAACAAGGTTGGATTCTTGAGGGCTATCCTCGTACCGCTTTTCAAGCAGAAGAATTAGATTTTTTATTAGAAGAGTTACAACAAAAATTAGATTGGGCAATTTATTTGCAAGTCAGTGAATCTACCATGATGGAACGTTCTCTAAAGCGTGGTTTATCTGACGATCGAGTTGAGGTGATTCAACGTCGTATTTATAACTTTCAAGAAAATACTCTCCCTATCTTAGAATACTATCGTTACGGCAACAGATTATTAACTATCGATGGAGAAGAGTATCCTGATGTAGTAGAGCAGAAAATTACTGAAAAAATTAATATTATCTAAATCTCAATAAGTTGCCCCAAAATTAAGATTATTAATTAAGATATGTTTGGTATTTACAGCCTTGATTAACAAATTAGTCAGATTTTTGTATTCTACAATACAAATAGCTCGACAAAAATCTAGTTAATTTTTATGAGGTTGTCTCCAATTAGATCGTATATATTTCATATATATATAGTTTAGTTAATTAACTGTTCTTGGTGTGAGGAAAAATGACGAAAATATTACGCAGTTGTTTGCTAGCAAGTCCAGCAATCCTCGGTTTAGCTGTGGGTGTTGCCCCTGCTAATAGTGCAGAAGCAGAAGTAAGTAAAGAAATAGCAACTACTGGAACTATAATTGCTCAAGCTGTTACTGAGCAGAATCAAATCTTAAATCAACTGAATAACTACAGTCGGGAAGGAGGAAAAAGCTCAATTAATCAGGTAACTAATGTCAATCAACTAAGAGACGTTTATCCTACAGATTGGGCTTATGAAGCTTTAAGAAGTTTAGTCGATCGTTATGGTTGTATTGTTGGTTATCCCAATCAAACTTACAGAGGTAGCAGAGCTTTAAGCCGTTATGAATTTGCTGCTGGTTTAAATGCTTGTTTAAATCAGATTGAGCGTTTAATTGCTTCTTCAGAAGCCATCATCAGAGAAGATCTTGATACTCTCAATCGTCTAGTGCAAGAGTTTGAAGCTGAACTAGCTACTCTGAGCGGAAGGGTAGATAATCTAGAAGGGAGGATAGCTTTTCTTGAAGATCACCAGTTTTCTACTACTACCAAGCTAGAAGGGGAAGTAGTGTTTGGTCTATCTCAAGAGTTTAACAACGATAACCAGGTTGTTTTTCAAGATCGAGTTCGTTTAAACTTTGTAACTAGCTTCACTGGTAAAGATGCTTTATATACCCGTCTAGATGCTGGTAATGCCTCAGCCTTCAATGACTTAGATCAAGGTGCATTTACTTATACCTTTGATAATGATAACAACGTGGAAATTGGCTGGTTAGCTTACTATTTTCCTATTGGTGAAAAAATACAAGTTTATTTACCCGCAGTTTTTCCTCTCTGGGTAGATTTTGTCCCTTCAGTTAGCCCTTATTTTGATAGCTTTACTGGGGCAACAGGTTCTCTTTCCAGCTTTGGTGAATCTAGTCCTATTTATAAAATTGGTCTAGCTGCTGGTGGCGGTATTGGTGCGAACTTCGATTTAACTGAGTCTATAACCTTAAGTGCCGGTTATTTTGGTGGTGATTCTTTCAGCCCCGCAGAAGGTGCTGGTCTTTTCAACGGTGAATATTCTGCCCTCGGACAAGTTACTTGGAGCCCTAATGACAAGCTCCAATTAGCTGCAACCTATGTCCGTGGTTATTTCACAGAAGAGGACAATACCATCTTCGATCTAGGTGTCGGTACTGAAAATGCCCGTAATCCTCTCGAGGATGTTGCTTTAACTACTAACTCTTTTGGTTTGCAAGGTTCATTCCAAATATCACCCAAGATCGCCATTAATGCTTTTGGTATGTTTAGTGATGTCAGTGTACCAGGGGATGATGATGCCGATGCTGATATTTGGTCTTATGGATTAGGATTGGCTTTTCCTGACCTGGGTAAAGAAGGTAACTTAGGTGGAATTATCGTTGGTGCAGAACCCTATGTTAGTAGTTGTGATGGTGCTGATTGTGCTACAACTGAAGATGATGTAGCTCTTCACGTTGAAGCTTTCTACAAATACCAACTTAATGACAACATTTCCATCACTCCTGGTGTAATCTATATCAATGCACCCTTTGGTGATACTGATAATGATGCTGGTATTATCGGTTCAATTAGAACTACTTTTACTTTCTAAGCTTGCTTAATTCATATTTTGTTTGAAACTCTCCCGTTAAATTAGTTAGGCAGAGGATTGTTCTAAAATCTTTTTCCTAGTGTGCGAGCGCACTTTAACTCTAACGGGAGATTTTTGCTGACGAGATTAGGTTTTAAGCAAAATAGTAGCTTGATTATCAATTAAATTCGGTTTTCCCTCAGGATCGATCGCGCCAAACTTTTGAAAATGCTCTTTTAACTGGGGTGGAAACTCAGGAAAATCAAATACGGTATCTCCTTTAGCAATATCAGCCCAAAAATAGCGTAGTTGAGGAGCATATTTATTTGCTTCTTTTTGGGATAGGTTAAAAGGTGGAGAAGTCAATAAATTAAACATAAACGGATAAGATCGATCGCCCAACCACTCTCTGGAAGTATTGGCTAAATTTTCCCAACCAGAAACAGCTTTTATTTGGTAGGATTCTATGCCTATTTCTTTATTTTCGTGATGGTCTAGCTTAAAATCTATAATCCGATAGGGATGGGGATAACTAACTAACGAACCAGTACAAATTTCATACATCCCTGCTAATTCCGCCACATCCTGAACATGGAGATGTCCTGTAAAAATTAGCTTAACAGCATATTTTCTTAAAATAGCTAATAATTGAGGAGCATTAGCCAACATATAACGCTTACCTAAGTTATGCTTCGATTGGTTTGGTAGATGTTCAATTAAGTTGTGATGAATCATTACCAGTACTAATTTATCTTGTACTTTTTCTAATATTTCAGTTAACCATAGCAATTGTGCTTCATCAACAAAGCCTAATTGTTTACCTTCGGAGTTAAAGTTATTAGAATTAAGAGCAATTAATTGAACTCCTGGTAAAATTTCTTGGGTGTAATAATGTTGCTGAGAATTTTGATAGCCAAACTTGTAGTAATAGCGAGGAAACTCTTGAAAAGCGATGGAATTTTTGGTGGCTGATACCGTAGGAACATCATGATTACCAGGAACAACATACACAGGGAAAGGTAATTTAGCTAAACGCTGCGCTAACCATTGATGATTTTCTGGTTCACCATCTTGAGTTAAATCCCCTGGTAAAAGCAAAAAATCTAACTGACACGATTCTAAATGTGCTAAAACCTGTTCCAAGACAGGAATGCTTACTTCAGTTAAATGAAATCTGGTAGCATGATTTTTTACTGTCTCAGGTACAGCAATATGTAAGTCACTTGCTACACCAAAACGAAAATGGGAATTCATTGATTACAGCTAAAATTTACTTGATAACTGCTCTATATATTAAGACACTTAGACAGAAGTCAAAAACTGGAACTAACTACTAACCGTGAGCAACAATTCTGATAGTAGACAAGAAATATTACCAATTATCTTAGCCTTGAGTTTGGGGGTAGGATTAATCTATCTAGCTTTCTTAAAACCAGGCATTTGGGGCATTGATGGGACAGAAATGTTCTTTGTCTCTCATTCTCTAGTTACTGAAGGAGATTTTTCTCTATCTCCAGGTACAGGGATGGTGGGTGCAGATGGACAATACTATTCGATTCGCTATCCTTTATTGCCTATTTTGGCTACTCCTTTTGTCGCAGTAGGCTTATTTTTGGGTCACTTGTTAAATATTCCCCCTCGTTATGTAGCAGGAGTTTGTGCTTTAGTTTTATCAGTTCTTTTGACTGTTGCTACTACAGGTCTCATTGTCTTATTATCTCTAAGACTTGGTGCCAAAAAACAATCCGCCTATTTAGCAGCCTTAAGTTTTGCCTTTGGGACAACTGCTTTAGTCTATGCACGGCAGTTTTTCGCTGAACCCTTACTCTCGTTGATGACAACTCTCAGTCTTTATTTAGCTTTAGGTAAAACCTATCGAGAACATGCAATTGCTAGCTTTGTAGGCGGACTAGCGATCGCAGCTAAACCAGCAGGAGTAGTTATTGGCCCAGTATTAGCTCTTTATTTTGGTTTTAAAAGATATCCTGTCCGTACCGTTATTAGTCCTTTAGTAGGGACGGGGATGGGGTTAATGCTCTACTTTGGCTATAATTATCTGCGTTTTGGAGATTTCTTTACTTCTGGTCAAAATGCCTCTAAATTCCAATTTACAGGAATGTTAGAAAGGCTAGTCGGTTTAATTTTTAGTCCTGGGGCAGGAGGGGGTTTAATTTGGTATTGTACTCCTGTAGTATTAGTAATTATTGCTTGGCGTAAACTTTGGAAAACTCAACCGATAGAAGCTTTAGCTGTGTTAGGCATTTTTTGTGGCTACTGGGTACTACATTCTTTATGGCGATTTGGTGGTTGGAGTTGGGGTCCTAGATTTCTTGTTCCTACTTTACCCGCATTATTCGCTGTGATTGGTTTACTAGAGAGAAAATGGTGGCGATGGTTAATTGTTCTAACTTTAATTGGTTTATTCTGGAACGCGCCTACTCTAGTTTCTTTCTTTCAACGCTACTATGCAGAGGCATCTGATGGAAGATATATTGGTAAAGTTTTATCTTTGTGGGGAGATCCTAGTTATGCTCCTTTGTTTAATGCTTGGGGAGCAGCTTTTCGCCAGGTACAAGAGGCTTTCAACACTGATATTAGGGATGTACTTAGTGGAGTAGGGATAGTACCAAGCAAAGGAGAATTAGCTAGTTCAGATTTACTGAGAATTGTAGCTGTATGGTGGTGGATGTTACCTGTGGCAGGGATTCCTATCTGGATTGGTTTGACGATCGCATTAATAATGCTAGCTTTAGGAGTCTGGAGTTTAAGAAGGGGTTGGTTATTAAGTAATAGGTAGTTGTGCCAAATTAGTTAGATGTGGGGATGGGGAATCAGTAGATAGGGAATATATCAATAATTGTGTTTAGATACGTAAGATAAACTTTGTCCAAATATACTATAGTCAGAATGAAAGTAATTATTCAAATACCTTGTTATAACGAAGAAGCTACTCTAGGATTAACTTTATCTCAACTACCTCGTCGTCTTCCTGGTGTAGATGAAGTGGAATGGTTAATAATTAACGATGGTAGTCGCGATCGCACAGTAGAAGTTGCTCAAGCTAGTGGTGTAGATCATATTGTTAATTTTGAACACAATCAAGGCTTGGCCAAAGGCTTTATGGCAGGCATAGAAGCTTCTCTTAAAGCAGGAGCAGATATTATTGTTAATACTGATGCAGATAACCAATATTGTGCGGAAGATATCCCCAAACTAATTCAGCCTATCTTTGATGGTAATGCTGAAATTGTGATTGGTGCTAGACCTATTCAAGATATCAAAGACTTTTCCCCCATTAAAAAATTATTACAAAAGTTGGGTAGTTTGGTAGTACGTATTGCCAGTAAAACTGATATTCCCGATGCGCCTAGTGGATTTCGGGCTATAAGTCGGGAAGCTGCTTTAAGATTAAACGTCTTTAATGAATATACCTATACTCTGGAAACGATTATACAAGCAGGGCAAAGAGGTATGGCAATTACCTATGTTCCCATTCGGACTAATGGTTATTTGCGCCCCTCTAGATTAGTTAAAAGTATCTCTGCTTACGTCCAGCGATCGATCATAACGATCATTCGTATTTTTATGACCTATCGTCCTCTCCAGTTTTTTATGATGCTGGGAAGTGTCCCTTTTAGTATCGGTTTCTTGCTTTGTCTGCGTTGGCTATTGCTATTCTGGGGTATTTTTGGTGGCGATCCCGCTAAACCGCGTGTTCCTAGTCTAATTTTGGCTGCAATCTTGATCTTAATCGGTGTCCAGTTGTGGATCTTCGGTTTAGTAGCAGATTTAATGGCAGTTAATCGTAAGTTATTAGAAGATATTCAATTAAGATTACGCCGTAGTGAGTTACAAGAAAAGCGCGATCGTTTAACTAGAAAACATTAATTGCCGATCTTCAATATAGAGACAGCGATCCTCAATCATTGGTGAGAAAGTGCGAGGGGAGCGTTCGCGTGAGCAAGGTGCTTCGGACTACAATTTTTTTCATGCATCATTCCTCATAGTAGGTGATTTCCTGAAATATTTGTACGGGTTTTGAGCGGATTTATCAGTTCCTGTAGGGGCGCATCGCGAGGCGCCCCTACGCCAACGGTATGTTCTATATCATAAATCACCTTGGCTTCCCCCCAAACCCCCTCAAAAGTCAATATTATTTTGATGATTTTCTAACCACTGCAATGATATGCGTTCCCATATTTAAACATCCCTCCTCCGCACAAGCCTCAATTTCCATGCGTAGAAGCTCATGCCATTTTTCTCGATCGAGCTTAATCTGTTCTAGCTTTTGCTCCCACAATAAAGATAAACAGTTAGAGGCTGAAAGCTCTAACACTCTTGCTCCTGAGAATTCTAACCACTGCCTTAATTCGGTTGCACGAAACAAGTGCATAAAATTATCTTGGCGAGTGGGAAAAGTAGTTGGGGAAATGTCTCCTGACTCAGTGATTTTTTGATTGATAGCAGTCGGCAAAGCTAAAACCCCATCTAAATGCCGATGAGCAGTTCCCCACAGTGACATGACACTAAGAAAGAGCATACCACCTGATTTAATAACTCTAAGACTCTCTTGTAAAGCTAGATCGCGTCGATCGAGAACATAGCTAAATACACCACCATAAGCAACTACAACATCAAAGATTCCCGTCTCAAAGCCAGATAAGTCACAAATATCACTTTTTTGCCAATCTTTAACTGAATTCTCAAAGCCATGTTCGACGGCAAGACGTTTGTTTAGTTCTAGTTGCCCTGAAGAAATATCGGCAACCACAATCTTTGTTCCTAAGTTGGCAAGCACTTGGGTAAAA
>JBFRWE010000042.1:0-3676 GCA_051439345.1 Xenococcaceae cyanobacterium | reverse complement strand
CTGGGGTATTGTCAATAAGCTTGAGCCAGCAGTTGCGCTTATTATGAGCTATAGTCAATATTTTTTCTAACCAGGCTTAAAGTCAATCATAGCAATCCTTTTGAGAGTTTTCTACCTGCAAAAAGTTTGCGTACTGTGCGACGAGCAACGGGAGTCAAAAGCGTAGCCTGTAAAGGCGTAGCTGTAAGTATTTTAGTTAATTTCTGACCTAACAAAGCTTGATATTTTGTTGGTGAGAGGGTTTATGAGTCAAAGCGCGTGCTTTTCCTCACTCACTTGGCACATATAGAGTGATTTTTTAGTGCCAGCCTAATCCGCTCAACTAGCTTATTGACAATAGATAAGGAAAATCATCTTTCATTTGAGCATCCAAGAGTTAATGTTTCACCCACTTGGCACTAAAAAAGTGATTTCTAGTGCCTCAAATATAGAACATAAGAACTACTTGGGAGAAACTTTCAATTAATCATTGTAACTTTATTGTCTTTTGAAAATTACTTGGAAGCGATCGATTACAACGCAGTTGAAAGTATCTACTTGATTAGCCTGAAAAGCTCGCTCCATAATGTCAATTGTTTCAATGGCTTGTAAATTTATCAAAATTCCGATTAATAAACCATTAAAAGTAGGATCATTATCTTGATAAATTCATCCTATAGCAGTTGGGTACGATCTTGAAACTTGGGGCAGATAGGAAATAAAAAATAATTAGGGGGAAAAAATAAATTTTTTTTTGATTATATAACTATTTATAAATGACTAATTGTTTATCTTTCAAAAAACAGATAAAATTCAAACCAATTAACAATTGAATTTTAATCAAACTAAATGCCAGAGTCAAGAAAAAAAAGATGGGAATTTATCTGGGTAATTATTTTGGTAGCTTTCTCTATAGTAGTGACTTACTGTTTAGCTCAATATTTATTTATAAAACTCGGCAATTGGCAATATGTACAAGATAACTTAGGAATAAATCTTGAATTTTTAAAAGGAGTTTTAACTGGTCTAGGAGGAAATTTAATTACCTTTGTAGTCTTTTTATCGATATCATCTTTAGTTTTTTTTGCTAGAAATTTCCTGCCTAGAAGAGACTTAATAAATTTTTTTGGTATTACTCAAAGAAATACCAGAATAATCATTCTACTCTCAAAAGTTAAGATTACTGGACAGATAGCAGGAAGAGAAACAATTCCTCTATATCCAGGGTATAGCGGTGATAGTTTAGTTCAATTAGAATATAATGCAGCCAAAAAAATTCAAGATAAATTTACATTAGATAAACCTCTAATTAGCTTCCAAAAATGGTTTAATATATTAGAAAGTAGTTTTCTTGAATTTAAAAATATTAGCGTAGAAATTCACTCTTGTCCTGATGAAGAAAAACAAATAGAGAAATTATTCGATGCTGCTGATGCAGGAAGAACCAGCTTAATCATAATAGGTTCTCCTGTAAATAATCAATTTGCAGAAGTTTTGTTTTTTAGGGAATGTAAAGGGAGACGAATATCACCTAATTTTTTAAATAAAATAGAATCTTTTATGGAAAGAATGGGTTACTCAGACGACCCTAATAGCCAATTATTGATGCCTTTAAGATTTAAGGAATATGATTATGACAAAGGAGGCGGTGAACTAGCAAAGAAATTTGATGTGAGAATAAACCATGATGATAGCGAAGACGAAAAAGGACAATATTGTGGTTTTATACAAAGAATTCCCCTAATAAATCAACAAACAAGAAGAGCGAAATCTACTATTACAGTATTTGCAGGATGGAATGATTTGGTAACAGAATTAACGGTAGATCATTTCATCAAAGAATGTAGATCGACAGAAATTAAATCTCTAGCCCAAAATAGAGAGGCTTTTCCTGTGGTGCTTTTTAAAGCCGATGACGGGGTAGGTGATATATTTGATAGGAATAGAGATAGGTATAGATCGGCAAAATTTCCGCTGAGTTGAATAATATTTTCTCGCTCTTTATTTTCTCGCTCTTTATCTAATTTATCTTGCTTCTTCTTTCGCTCCTTGAATTTTCTTAATTCTTCTTCATTCAATTCAATATCCAATAACCAAAAGTGGGACAGTTAGTATCAAAAAATCTCTTAGCGACCAAAATTGTTCCGCTGCTATACAAAGGCGAAGTCCCGTTAGATAATTTTGAATTGCATGGATGCAATAATTAAGTCGATTTGATTCATACTCGCTCCTATATCATGCCACTTGAGCTTGATTCTGGGGTGGTTCGATTGGCGATATTTGGGTTCGTTCACGTTTCGGGCGTTATTGGTTAGCTCTTGATGATAGCTCACCCAAATATTCCGTTTCACCGCTCAATCGCACTTACTGGCTTAATGAGAGCTAAACTAAGTCGGACATCACCCATCCGACTTAGTTTAACAGTTTCACCCCCAACAGCTCGTCATGCAATGGGGTTCTGGTTATACTTCACAAAGAGGTCATTTAAGGCATCTGCCAGAAGAGCCTGAACCGTTGTATCTTGGTCAAGAGCAATCTGTTTGAGTTGGCGGGACACTGCTGGATCGAAGTGTCCAGTAATCGCCTTTTTCCCTTGACGGCTTGGGGGCTGTTTGGTTCGAGTTTGGGATTCACTCGGGCTTATCGATTGAGCCACTTTTTCAGGTTGACCAGATGCCTGCTCTAAAGCGTTTTTTAAACTGGTTTTTCTTGCCATAGTCTTTTAGATTATAAGTCTACACTTTTACTTGGTTACATAGCTACACTATTGCATGCCTTTATGTATACATGTTTAAAGTTTGACATATTTACGTATAGACATGTAGAGATTTCGGCTCTCTGCTGCTGCTTTACCTTGTGGTTCGTACTCCTGCGCTGTTTGTCCTGCTGTAAGGGCATGGATGAACGCAGCTCTCTGCCCGACTCTTACGGACAATAAATTCACGCCATAACCAGAAACTGCCTCGGCTGCTTCATCGGCAAGTGTTCCCCTGGGTGGGACGGCATTAAGGACAATACAGGCGTTAGCTCCAGCCAGTTTGACTAGGTCAACCGTATTGCTAATAGCCCTAAGATCGAGAATGGCGGGACGACAAGGAATAAGTACTAGGTCGGCAGCACGAGCTGCTGAAAGAGCAGCACTCTCTGAGTGAGGGGCAGTGTCGATAACAGCTAGTTTCGCCCCTGCCTCTTGGGCTGCTTCAAGCACGTTGGTCAGTCTTGCTGCTTGAGCAGACACCACCGCAGGGTTATCCTCTGACCGACTGTCTCCCCAACTCGCTGCACTCGCCTGGGGGTCAAGGTCGATTACGGCGGCTCTCTGACCGTCGAGTTCGGCAGCAACTGCTAGATGTAAAGCCAGTGTGGTTTTCCCAGCTCCCCCTTTTTGGGAAATGATAGCGATTGTCTTCATGTATACCCGTAGAACTGTATGCAGTTTTAAGTGTCAGCATGCCAAACTATATACATTTAAACATATATATAAGTAAAAATGTAATAATGTATGCATGTAATCATGAGTCGGGGTTGACTTGACCGATACCCCACAGAAGCGATTCAATAATGAAAACAAAGGGTTGGGGAGAGAGGGGATGAAAATAGATCGCCACGGTCGAGCTAAGATTCTCACCATTGAAGAAATTCAATTACTCTTTAGCGAAGGATTTAAAGATAACCCTTACCCCGAAAGAGACCGCGC
>JBFRWE010000041.1:0-9447 GCA_051439345.1 Xenococcaceae cyanobacterium | reverse complement strand
TAGCTTTGCTCCGTGTTAGTAGTTAACTGAATCTGCGAACCAACTATCGATACCGAAACCGACGGCGCGATTAGGATTGCCTAATTCTGCTGCTAATTCTAAGGCTGCTTGACGACCAATTTCCGTTTCAAATACGGAAGAAAATACTAAGTCTAGGGAGTATTGCTGACAAAATTGACGTAAACGACTGGGTTTACCAGCGATCGCTGGTTTAATCACAAAAATGTCTTGCCAACCTTTCTGGACACATTTTTCTAACTGATTAAGATTAGCTACTGATTCATCTAAAGCTAGAGGTGTAGAGTAATCTTTACTCAAAGCTAGCATTTGGGTAAATTGCTGAGGAGGTAAAGGCTGTTCAATAAATTCTATTTTGTCAGTTTGCGCTGCTAATTTTAACCATTCCTTGGCTTGCTGAATAGTTAAACCGCCGTTAGCATCCAATCGTAACTTTGCTTGAGTTGGTAAAAGTTCTAATAATTTTTTCCCGATAGTAATTTCTTTAGTCAGAGGTTGAACGCCAATTTTCCATTTAAGAGTAATTCTAGTGTGACTATAATCATTTTGCTTTGTCAGAGTTTGCCAATCAGTTAAAGCATCATCTCCTGCGGGTAGTAGATAAGCATAATTAGGAGATGGACATTTTATTTTTTTTGTGGAGTAATTCTCTAAATTTGTTAATGCAGATTCAAAAGCGAACTGACAAGCAGGTAAGCGATCGGGAATATTAATAAGATCTACTTTATTTACAGTATTTCCTAGTTGTCTACAAAATTGTAATGCTTCTGCTAGAGTTTCTGAACCAAACCAAGGAAGAGGAGCTATTTCCCCTCTTCCCTGGCGGTTGATAGCGTCAGTAATTGTAATAATAATCCCTTCGCGCACTCTCCAGATCCCATGATTAGTATACAGAGGACGACGAAATAAACGCTGATAAGGATGAAATTTTAACTGGTAGAAACAATCAATCATCCTTTAAATCTCGCTTGGGAATAAATAGCTATTACCCGTGACTTGAATCCAAATAGCTAAGAGCTAGCAGCTAATAGCTAATAGCTCTTGTTCAATTTATTATTCGTCAACAGGTGATTGCTTATGAGCCTTATGCCCGTGAAAACGAATACCGAGAAAAATATCATAAAGAAAATTACCAAAATTTCTCCACTCTAGTAAACCTAAAGACTGATCGCAACCTTTAGCATCAAGAAGAGATTTTGTAGAGTAGTAAGCTGGTTGATATTTATACCACGGAATAGAGGGCCAAAGATGGTGAACTAAATGATAATTCTGTCCTAGTATCAATAAGTTAACAATAGGACTAGGATATACCCTAGCATTTTTCCAGCGATCGCGCTCTTTAAAAGGGCGATGGGGTAAATAATCAAAAAATAACCCTAAAGCAATTCCTACAACTAAAGCTGGTACAAACCAGAAATTCATAATATAACCAATAAAACCATAGTGAATTCCGAGCATAATTAGGACTGCTAGAAATAAGCGACTCAGAAACCACTCTAATAGCTCATATTTACGCCATAAACGTCTTTTAAAGAAAAATATCTCATGGTAGAAGAAACGAGCAGCAATAAGCCATAAAGGACCACCAGTAGAGACAAAGTGATCTGGGTCATTTTCTGGATCGTTGACATGAGCGTGGTGCTGAAGATGGACTCTGGTAAATACAGGAAAAGCAAAACCCAACATTAAAGCACTACCATGACCTAAAACAGCATTGAGAATAGGGTTACTGTGGGCACTGTTATGAGAGGCATCGTGAATTACTGTTCCTGATAGATGTAATGCGAGAACATTAGCCAAAAAACAACACCAGCCTGGAAGAACTCCACCAAAATAACCCCAAGTTGATGAGAAGATCAGCATCAGTGCTGCTATAAACATTAATACGTTAGGGTTTATACCACCAGGAGGTTTAAGAAACTCTTTTGGTACTGTTCGCAGCGTCTGAGCCGACTGCATTTATGTTTGCTCCTTATTAGATTGAATATACCTTTCCTGGGGTAGTTTACACTACTATTGGAATGGGGTAAAGATTTGTAACGTCACCTAATTTAATATTTCGAGGTTAAATAATAAGTAATTAATTATCAGTTAGCAGTTGTTATCTGCTTAAAATCCTCTTAAACCAAGCTTCAAAGCGTTCTCCTAAGACTTGTAGAGAATATTCTGTTTCTGCTTGTTGACGACAACAAAAACGATCGATCTGGTCGATTTGATTAATTGCTGCTACTAAACCTGGTACGCTATCTGGTTCAACTAAAAAACCAGTTTCTCCATCTCGAACTATTTCTGCTGGACCACCTCTAGCATAAGCAATTACAGGAACACCACAAGCCAAAGCTTCGATCGCTACATTGCCAAAAGCTTCTAGCCAGCGAGGAGTCATTAAGAGTCCACGCGATTTACCCAGTTGTTTTTGCAACTCTTGAGTATTTAAAAACCCCATATACTCTATGGGTGCTTGAGGAAAATCTTGGCGAATTTGTTGCCAATAATCTTGGTCTTGTATTTTGCCGAAAATTTTTAGAGGTATACCAGTAATATTAGTAGCTTCTACGGCATCTTCTAAAGCTTTTTCAGGGGCAATTCTGCCTAACCAAGTTAAGTAATTTTGAGGTTGAGGACAAAAATCATAGAGAGATAAATCGATACCACTACCTAAAATTTGACAAACTTCAGCAAAGGGAAAACTAGCTGCTTGGGACTTAGTATAAACACCGATAGTACCTGGATATTTTTGTGCTACTCGATTCATGATCTCATCGTTAGCTTCTGTCATTGAACCCATACTGATAAAATGGGCGATGGGGCGAGCGAAAAAAGGTGTTAGATAGAACGGTAGCCAATCAAAAGCAAAATTAACTATTAGATCGTAATTATTTTGTACTTGACGAGCATATTCCCACGTATTTGCTAGAACAGAATTAGCTGGTAGACAAGTAGGTACATCTCTAGTTTGAGTTTGGACAGCAATCTGGCAATTACCCTCAATAGTTTGAACCCGAATTCCTTTTAATGCCGATCCTAAAGGTGCAACAACTTCTAGTAAATGTCCTCTTTGTTTTAGCTCTTGTGCTACATTTTGCACAGTCAATTCTACCCCACCTCCTTGACCAGAACCCAAAGAACCAACAGGAGTAGAAAGAAATAACAATTTAAGCATATTGGTAATAAAATTTAATTCACCCTAGACTTAATCTTATAAATCAGTATTATTTTGCCAGGGAATATGAGGCATTTGATTAAGTTGTTTTAATGCCCACTTAGCAGTTTGTTGTACCTCTTCATCAGAATCTTCTACTGCTACTGATAATCTTTGTGTTACTTGAGACATCAATTCGTATACTCTGGTTAAATCGCGGATCGCATTTTGACGTACTTGAGAGTTATCATCTTCTAGGGAAAGACTTAATGCTTTATTCATTGGTTTAAGAGTACGACTAGCAATTTGAGTCATAGCTTCTAAAATTAAACTTCGCTCTTGCGAGTCTACCTTAATCATCAACTCTACTAAGGGCTTCATTGCTCTAGAATCCGATCTTTGAGCTAATTCCCAGATAGTTTTCCTTCTTAGAGCGCGATCGCTTTGTTTTAAATTGGCAATTAATTCGGGAATAATATCTAATTTAGAAACTTGAGAAGGGGTAGAGGAGATAAAATAGGATTCCCTAATTACTGGTTGCTCGATCGCTCTAACATGATTACCATTACTTTCTGTCGTTAATAGCCTTGTTTTCTGTCCCTCTCTTTCTACTTCATGATGTCCAGTATTGGCTATGAGAGTAGTATCAGGTTCAGAAGATGGCGTTACTACCTGAGAATAGGTTTGAGTAGGAGCAACAACGGTTTCTACTTCCTCTTCTCTCTTATCCTGTAAGGAATTGTCAGAGCGATCGCTAGTACCTAAAGTACTATTATCATCACTGCTTTTCAACAAGAGAAATAGTATCCCTCCAGCTACACTACCAGCAAAGAGCAAAGCTGCTAGCATTAAGCCAAAATTCATATTAGAATCGCTTTGTTGCTCAGTTGCTCCTGTTGTCTCTGCTGATACCGTCTTTACCTTCTTCTCGCTAGCCAAATAACCACTAACATTCCGTATAGCTTGTTGAGCATAAAAAGAATCTGGTCTAATCTTTTTTGCTTGTTGAAAATATTCTAATGCAGCTTGGTAGTCTCTTTGCTTATCTGCTTGATAGCCAGCCTTCATGGAAGCATCAAAGGCATAGCCAGTTACATTGTGTACCGCTTTTTGCGCTAAAGAGTCATCAGGACGTATAGCTAAAGCAGTTTTAAAATACTGCAAAGCCGTTAAATAATCTCTATTTTTATCTGCTTGATAGCCAGCTTGCATATAGTTCTTGTATTTTAGAACCTCTGCTGTCAAGGTTGAGGATGAATTAGAAGAGCCTGCTTGGTTTGTCTGAGGTATTTGCTGAGTTTGATTTAGAGAATCTGTTTCTCTTGTTTGTGCTACAGCAGCAGACATAAAAGGATGATAGTATTTTCCTCGATTAGCCAAGAAAGAACTATTGCCAGTAGCTAAACCTAAACAAGTAACGCTGACAGCTAAAAATGCTGAGGAGAAGCGAGTATAGATAATACACATAATAGTTTAATTATAGGTTTTCTCTAACTTAATTTCTGACTTAGTTGTCAAGTATGAATTAACTGTAGCCAGTTAAATTTTATACTCTTCCAATTTAGTTTTGTCTAATAAAGATTTTAAAGATACTTCATTCAGCCTAAAAATAATTGATAGGCAGGATTTTGACTTTCATCCCAATAAGGATAACCAAGAGTATTAACAAATTCAAGCCACTCTGATATTTCTTGGGGAGGTACTTGTACACCAATAGCTATACGTCCGTAGTCTGAGCCATTGTTACGATAGTGAAATAGACTAATATTCCAATCGGGACTCATACAATTCAGAAATTGAATTAATGCCCCTGGACGTTCGGGAAACTCAAAACGGTATAGTAACTCGTTTTCTGCTAAATGCGATCGACCACCTACCATATGACGCAAATGCATTTTAGCCAATTCGTCATCAGTTAAATCGATGGTTTTGAATCCGTGGTTTTCAAAGGTAGTAACAATATTGGCAGCATCAGTACGGTTTTTAATCTGAACTCCTACAAAAATATGTGCTTCTTGAGCTTCTGCTATGCGATAGTTAAATTCTGTAAGATTATGTTTATCTAAACACTGACAAAATTTGCGGAAACTCCCTCTTTCTTCGGGAATAGTTACGGCAAAGATCGCTTCCCTTCTCTCTCCTAGTTCTGCTCTTTCCGCCACAAAGCGCAAGCGATCGAAGTTCATATTTGCCCCACAAGCAACTGCAATTAGGGTTCGATCCTGCAATTGTTCTCTTTCTACATAGGCTTTGAGCCCCGCGATCGCTAATGCCCCCGCAGGTTCTAAGATCGATCGAGTATCTTCAAACACATCTTTAATAGCTGCACAGGTATCGTCTGTATCAACCAAGATGATCTCGTCTACATACTGTTGACATAAACGAAAAGTTTCTTTGCCTACTTCTCTTACTGCTACACCATCGGCAAACAAACCAACTTGCGGTAATCTGATTCTTTTGCCTGTTTGTAGAGATTGGTACATGGCATTGGAATCTACAGGCTCAACACCAATAATCTTAATTTCTGGACGTAATCGTTTAATATAGGCAGAAATACCACTAATTAAGCCACCACCGCCAATAGCGACGAAGATAGCCTGAATTGGCTGTTGATATTGCCTTAAAATCTCCATTCCAATTGTTCCCTGTCCCGCAATCACATCAGGATCGTCAAAAGGGTGAATAAAAGTTAAACCTTTTTCTTTTTCTAGTTGTTTGGCATAAAGACAAGCATCATCATAAGTATCGCCATGTAAAACTACATGTCCTCCCCTTGCTACCACAGCATCGACTTTCACCTGAGGCGTAGTTACAGGCATAACTATTATGGCTTTTGCCCCTAATTCACGGGCAGCTAGAGCAACACCTTGAGCATGATTACCTGCTGAAGCTGCAATCACTCCTTCTGCCAATACATCGGAGGACAACCGCGCCATTTTGTTGTATGCTCCTCGCAACTTAAAAGAGAAGACAGACTGCATATCTTCCCGTTTGAGCAAGATTTTGTTTTGTAATCTCACAGATAAATTAGGCGCGTATTCTAAAGGGGATTCTTGCGCCACATCATAGACACGGGCGGTGAGTATTCTCTCCAAGTAGTCGGAGTTCATTAGTGGGTCAATTTATGGGATGTCAAGATAGTTCTTAATATTACTATACTTTAGTTATTTAAGGCGATCGAGATTTTCATAAGCAAAGCTTTTCTATCACAAAAGTAAATAAAAATACTATTTGATTCACATTTCTTTATTTTTATTTATAATTAATGTGTTGATTTGATCATAACTTAGAGATCAGTTTAGCTAACGCTTCTGATAGAGAGCGTTCGATTTAACGGATAGTAAATTTAACAAGGTTACTCATATATGCCATTTACAATTGATTCAGCTAGAGGAATTTTTCCTAATACCTTATCTGCTGATGCAGTACCAGCAACAATTGCTCGGTTCAATCAACTTAGTGCAGAAGATCAACTGGCATTGATCTGGTTTGCTTATTTGGAAATGGGTAAAACAATTACTGTTGCTGCACCAGGGGCTGCTAATATGCAGTTTGCCGAAGCAACCCTAAATGAGATCAAGCAAATGACTCCTCAAGAGCAATCTCAAGCAATGTGTGATTTAGCCAATCGTGCAGATACACCTATTTGTCGAACTTATGCTACTTGGTCTCCTAATATCAAGTTGGGTTTTTGGTATCGCTTAGGAGAATTCATGGAACAGGGATTTGTTGCTCCCATTCCCAAAGGATACAAACTATCTGCTAATGCTAATTCTGTGTTAGTAGCAATTCAAAATTTAGAATCTGGTCAACAAATTACAGTCCTACGTAATGCTGTAGTTGACATGGGATTTGATACAAGCAAATTGGGTAGTTATAAAAGAATTTCTGAACCCGTTGCTCCCCCCAAAGATATGGCGCAGCGTACCCAAGTTACCATTGAAGGCGTTAGCAATCCTACCATACTAAGTTATATGAATAACTTGAATGCTAACGATTTTGATGCTCTCATTCAACTATTTGCTCCTGACGGTGCCTTACAACCACCTTTCCGCAGACCCATTGTCGGCAAAGAGGCTGTGCTTCAATTCTTCAGAGAAGAATGCCTCAATCTCAAATTAATCCCCACACAGGGTGTCTCTGAGCCTGCGGAAGATGGCTATACTCAAATTAAGGTAACAGGTTCAGTACAAACTCCTTGGTTTGGTGCGGGAGTAGGTATGAATATAGCTTGGCGTTTCTTACTTAACTCTGAAAACAAAATTTTCTTTGTGGCGATCGATTTGTTAGCATCTCCAAAAGAATTATTAAACTTTGCTCGTTAAAAACTAAAAGCAAAACAATTTTTTTTGATTTAAGTACTTTCTGTAAAGAAAGTACTTTTTTTGTTGCTAATTCCTCAAAATTTGGTAGTATATGATACTAGACTTAAGCTTAAAATATCATACCTATTAATAAAACTAATTAAAGTTAAATTCAGGTTTAGCTTTCTAAGTTTGAGTAATTTAACAAGAGGTCAAATAAAAATTTAGTTTCAATAATGCAAGTAAGTAATATCGGTTGGACTGCAACAGAAGAACAAATAGCTCAAAAAGCTTTTGGAAAAGCCTATCAAAGAGAAATAAGCAATTTAATCAAACAAGTTCGTGACAACGCCAGTCAAATTACAGAACTTGACGATTTATGGCGTCTTAATGATTTCTTGAGTGCTAGAAGGCATGACATAGATGGCAAGTATGACCATCAAAATTCCCACCACCTTTTTGTTTTTGCTGAATTAATTCAACAAGGATGGCTGTACTTAGATGACTTAGAAGGCTTGAGTAAAGATAAGCTGACTAAGATATCTGTCTTAACGCGGATGTGAGACTAATAGTATGTCAATTTTGAATTGATTGGTTGAGGCAGGACAAGGAAGAGAATTTTCCTATTTTTACCCCTCATTAATTAATTGACATACCACTAATCCCTTATTATGACGATAATTTACAGATAATTTAATAGTCTGTTCTCAATGGGAATGATACTTTTAGCCAAGAAATTTGTGATTGACTTAACTTGACTTAATAAATGTACCTATATTTGTTCTAAGATTGTTACTGAACTTTTTATCCGTTGAGCTTATATCCCTGTTAAGGAGGAATTATGGTTGAGCAACCAATCATCTTGGGTATTGTTGGTGATAGTGCTGCTGGTAAGACTACACTGACGAAAGGGATTGCTCAGGTATTAGGAGAAGAAAATGTTACGGTTATTTGTACGGATGATTACCATCGCTACGATCGCCGTCAAAGAGCAGAATTAGGAATATCTGCTTTACATCCAGATTGTAACTACTTGGATATTATTGAACAGCACCTCGATCTACTTAAATCAGGTCAATCAATCCTCAAGCCGATTTACAATCACAGTACAGGAGAATTTGACCCTCCAGAATATATCAAGCCCAATAAATACGTAATTGTTGAAGGATTGTTAGGCTATTCCACTCGTCGAATGCAAGACAGTTATGACATTAAAGTTTATCTTGCTCCTCCTGAATCTTTGCGGACAATCTGGAAAATCAAACGAGATACTCGCAAGCGTGGATATACAGACGAACAAGTACTAGAGCAGTTACGCAAACGAGAACCAGATTCTGAAGCCTTTATCCGTCCTCAACGTCAATGGGCTGATGTAATTGTCAGTTTCTATCCGCCAGAGGAAAAACCCGAACAGAATGACTTACTACTTAATGTTTGCTTAATTCTTCGACCTACTATTCCTCATCCCGATCTCAGTACAATTTTACACGCAGAAGGTAATCATTTAGGCTCTGCTATTCGTTTAGGACTCGATCGAGATATGGGCAAACCAGTAGATGTCCTGGAAATCGATGGTCATGCCACTGCCGAACAGGTGCGAGAATTAGAAAAAATGCTTTGTAACGAAGTTCCCTACTTGGGTCAATTCTGTAGTTTAGAAGGTAATGAGGATATTGGTAAAGTCATAGGTACAACAGGAGAATCTCTGCAAAGTTATCCTCTTGCTTTAACGCAACTTTTGATCACTTACCATATGATCAAAGCTGCTGGTTTGTAATGTTTGGAACAAGTTAGAGGTAGTAGTTGACTTCTCTCCGAGAGCGAAAGTGAGGAGATTCTAACCCAGGTCTTGAGTACAAAGAGCGTCGCACTACTCCTAGAACCTGACTAGCTGTCACCGACAATAAATCGGTGCTGGCAGTCAAAGACCAGCTAGACGCTTTGACGTGCTGGCCAATATACCACACGCGTTGCGCTTACATT
>JBFRWE010000040.1:0-20548 GCA_051439345.1 Xenococcaceae cyanobacterium | reverse complement strand
GTCTCGTGGGATCTGATATTTTTATATGAGACTGGGATTGATTTTATCTTTGAAAAAGAACGTCCCCAGCTTAAAAAAGAAGGAAAGATAGTTGGGATGGATTCTAACTACAAAAACGGGCTGGTTTTTAGCGATGGGCAAACTACAGGAGACGTTATCTACAAAAGAACGATCGAGTTTGCCAAGCGTCAAAAGCACACCAAAGCAGAAATTAAATCCATGATTGGTGCTGCTCTTAAACAAATAGACTTTTCTCAAATCAAAGCTATTGTGGTTGAAGATTTGAAAAAGGTTAAATCGGGTACAAGAGGAACGTTTTCTCGGCGATTTAACAGGCGGTTGTCCCATTGGCTTTATAAGTACTCTGAGACTTTGTTGTCACGAAAATGTGAAGAATTGGGGATTGAGGTAATACGCAAAAATCCCTGGAAAACTTCGCAATTTTGCCGACACTGTTGCAAATGGGACAGGCGAAATCGTAGGGGAGATAAGTTCTTGTGCGTTAATTGTCATCATGGTGTCGAACACGCGGATTTCAATGCCTCCAAGAATTTGGAACTTCTAGGATTGCTGGGATTTTATGGTATCCATGACCTCCAAAATTCATGCAAGTCAAAGTTTTGAGTAACCATAGGAACAATAAATCGGTTACTAATATAATACCAATATTTTTGGGGCCAACACGGCGATCGCTTTATCTACAGCTTTTGGACGGAGGGAATCACCTATAATATCTGTGATTTTTTTAATTCCTGTAACTTATGACTACACAATCAGAACTGCCTACACTAGCTAGCTTAGACTATTTATCTTATCTAGATGATAATGGTTCTGTGGGTGAAGATACTCAAAAGAAAATTGGGGTGTATGCTATTTTTGATCGCGATCGCCAATTACAATTTGTCGGCTACTCCCGTGATATCTATCTTAGTCTGAAACAACATTTAGTGAGAAAACCAGAAGCTTGTTATTGGCTAAAAATAGAAACGATCGATCGTCCTACCCGCTCAATTTTAGAATCAATCAAACAAGCTTGGATTAAAGAAAATGGTGTTACTCCTTCTGGCAATGGAGAAGAAGAGAAAATTTGGACGCAACCAATAGATGCTAAGCTCACTATGACGGAAGAAGAAAAGGCACAGTATCAGAAAAGTGACGAGTTAGGACAAATTAAAATTTATAAAAAAGTAGCCAGAAGATTAGAAGAAACGATCAAGGAACAATTAAACTTAAGGGGAGTCAATATGGATATTCGCTTTAACCCCAAAATCAAAGAGCAAGGTTTATTAGATTTAAAATAGGAATTGGGGAGTAAGCAACTATTATAGAACTATTTAACTCCTAAACTCCTGTACAGACGTTCCCTGGAACGTCGCTCCCGAACTCCTGAACTTCTGTAAAAAAATTGATAACGAGTATGAAAGCTGCACTACTAAATCAACGCTATCGTATTTTAGAAACTCTAGGACGAGGAGGATTTGGAGAGACTTATCTAGCTGAAGATACTCATATGCCTTCGGGAAGAAAGTGCGTGATTAAGCAGCTTAAACCAGTTGTCGAACAACCGCGTATTCCTTTGTGGATGAAAGAAAGATTTCAACGCGAAGCAGCGATTTTAGAAGAGTTAGGCGAAGGACATAACCAAATTCCCCGACTTTATGCTTATTTTTCTGAAGAAGACAAGTTTTACTTAGTTCAAGAATGGATTGAAGGACAAACCTTAGCCGAAAAATGGTCAAGCACAGGAAATCTAAATGCCGAGCAAGTAATAGGTATTTTAGTTGAGCTTCTACCCGTACTAGATTACATTCATGAGCGTCGAATTATCCATCGAGATATTAAACCAGAAAATATTATTTTACGCGATCGCGATCTTATTCCTGTTTTAATTGATTTTGGTGCAGTAAAAGAAGCTATGGCTACGGTGGTTAATCCCAAGCAAAGTAGCGCGTTTTCTGTGTCTATTGGTACTCCTGGCTATATGCCTTCAGAACAAGCTGCTGGTCGTCCCGCCTATTCTAGTGACTTGTATAGTCTAGGATTAACCGCTATCTTTTTGCTATCAGGAAAATCTCCTCAAGATTTAGAAGCAGACCCCCGTACAGGAGAAATAATCTGGCAAAAACACATTCCTAATCTAGATCCTAAATTAGCTGCTATCTTAGATAAAGCAATCCGTTTTCATCCCCGCGATCGCTTTTCCTCTGCTAGAGAGATGTTAGCAGCCCTAGAATCTTCTTCTCCAGTCAGTAAGTTAACGGGAGTAACCATGAGGGTTGCCCCAGGAAATATATCTTCTGCAACTAAGTATGTTTCTCAACCAGGTAAACACCATACCGTTGCTTACGATGCTCCTAATCCTCAACAAAGTAATTGGTTCGTTAAAATTTTCTTGTTTATCTTTATTGCTACAGGACTGAGTATCGGTGCATTTTCTGCTGGATTTTCTCTGTTATCTAACTGGTGGAATTCTCGACCCTTACCTTCACCCCAAGTTAAGATAGAACAGCCCAATCCTATTACTCTTCCTGAAATTAACCAGCCAGAAGAAGCAGAAAAGCCAGAAGAATTAGCAGAATTACCTGAAGAGTTAGAAGAAGAAGCCAAAAATCCAGAAGCAGAAATAAACCCCGAAGAAACAAATCCAGAAGCAGAATTAGAAGTTCCTGAAATTTTTATTAATACTCCACCAACACCGAAACCCGTTCCTCAACCAGAAATAAATGTACCAATTATTACTACAGGAACATCAGAAAGTAAGCTTGTCAGTACCTTAGGTAAACCAACAACTCAAAGAAAAGAAAGAAGTGGCACAGGAAACACTTTAACTTATCATAATGTTGGCTCTAACCAAGTCCATTTAAGCTATCGCTCTGATAGTGCAGGTAAAATCCGCCAAACTGATATAGCCTTAACTCAATCAGTCAGTTTAGGAGCAATGCAAGACACTCTAGCTGAACTTTTGGGAGGTAATGCTCCTGCTGGAATCAAAGAAAAACTCAGAAGAGTATATTCTCGTCAAACTGAATTTAGTTTCTTTAAAGTTGGTAATTTAGAAGGCAAAGTTCAGCGCGATGCCAAGGATAGAGTTCTTATTTCTGTTTGGGAATCAGGATTTTAGTAGATATCCCCAAGCACTCTTGACACTTATTGGCTGATTAACTATTAATCAAACATCATTTAAGATTTTTAAAAGACCAATGAACGCGCTCGATAGTATCAACAGCTAGAGGGTTTTTAGGATTATAATAACTGCGAATTATAACAGTTTGTTGGCGATCGTAAGGAATATAACTAGAAATAGTGTTGGGAAAACCCATGCCATTCCCTTGATACCATACTCTGATGGCAGATTGACCATCTATAATAATATTTTCTTGTTTAATAATATTTTCTTTTGAATATTTGATCGCTCTAACATGATTACCTAAAATAACATCTAAGGGTTCGCCAATAAAAATAACTTCGGTTTTAATTGAATTTGGAGAAATAGAATCATTATCATCCATTTCATAGTTAGTTAGAACAAAAAAATCATCAGTACTAGATTGAGTTTTAGCATGCCAGGTAGCAGGAATTAGAACAGAAAACTTATTAATGATAGTATGGCTTTCAAAGTTTATTTCTGCTTTAGCATAGGTGTTATATTGATTGACCAAAATATAATCGATCGCCAAAAAAGTTAAGAAGATGTAAATAAATATTAATATTTTCTTGGTCATTTTTTTATACTTCTCTCTCTACTAGAGACAACATTGTCTCATCTAAATCTAGATTTTTACTCATAAAATCTAGATTTTATAGGAATGATTAATCACAAAAACTCGCTTTTTTCTAGAAAAAGCGAGTTTAATTAAAATTGATCAACTTAACTCAACTTAACTCATGGGTTTACTATCTAGCCGTCGAATTGCTACAACAGCAGGACGAGGAGGCTGATTAGTTGTTCGGTTAGGCCAATTAGAACCCACAGGAACTTGACGTGTTTGGCTAAAAGATTGACCATCAGTAGTTAACAACTCAAACTCCCTTTCTTCTACTGCCATATCTTGACGAATTCCATATTTCTCTCCTGGATGCTGCACGGATAAAAAGAGAGTTGACCAATCTTGAGTAAAAAAGGGACCTGTACATTCACAGTCCATAGGACCAGTGGCAAAGGGATAAGCTTCTCCTGCTAAGTCACCAGTAGTGGGGATAAACCAGATTGAGTTATTACCAAATATTCCACTTAAATCTTTACCAGACAAAGGCTGACCATTGGCTGTTCTGACTGGTACAGCTTTGTTTTGTACACTAGTAGACATATCAGTTACGACCCAAAGATTACCAGATTTATCTATTTCAATATTGTCAGGATTAGCAAAGCCAGCACCTCCTTTGGCTGGTTCTCCTCCCAGTGCCAGATTACTCCAGCGAAAAGTTAAGGAAGAAGGATCGCTATTGTCTTCTGCTAATTTCATCACCCAACCGTATTCATAGGGAGTTTCATCATCTGGTCCTTTAAATATTCTCAGATCGGGACCGCCATCACTTCCAGGAGAACCAGAAGTAAAGGCAATATAGAGTGTACCATTTCGATCTACTATGGTGTCTTCAGGACGAGCTGTACAAGTTATGCCCGCAGCATTAGCAGCAAAATGAGCATCAATTAAGATAGCACCCTGTTTTTCTTGGTCACTCTCTCCCTGATATATATCTCCTAAAGTTTTAAATTGTTGTTTATAGCGAACTATGTCAAACTCTTGAGTAACCTTCATGTTTCCACCTACCTCACGATCGCTGTTAGGTAGAGTTACCATTCCTCCTGCTACCTGAATAGGAAGCACTGGCTCGATGGGAGTTTGAGGAGTTAAAGCAACCCATTCTCCCGTCCCATCAGGATTAAATTTTGCTCCATAAAGCATTCCTGTTTCTAGTAAACGAGAATTGGCTTTGTCTTTGGGGTCTTTGATTGGTTCTGCACTGATAAATTTGTAAAGATGTCCACCACGGCGATCGCAACCAGAATAAACAGCGAGATTTTTTCCTGCTTCTGCACGAATACCAAAGGCTTCATGGCGATAGCGTCCTAGCCAAGTGTGTTTTGTGCCATAATCTTTGGGGTTAGCAGGATCGATTTCTACCATCCAGCCATATTTATTTCCTGCCAAACCAAAAACATTTGCTCTACCATCCACTTCTGTATCAGTGAGAATAAATCTTTTAGCAGAAGGGGTAAACGATGAACCATCCGCCATAACTTCCTCTGGGACTTGGTCTTGAAAGTTTTCTTCTGCACTCATCACTGTCCCCCAAGGAGTAGTACCTCCCGCACAGTTTTGGAAAGTACCAATAATGCGATCGCCTAACCCATCGTCATAACCAAGTTTAGTTTGTTTAGTGAATACCGCTATAGCAGGACCAGTACACTTCAGGGACTGACTAGGATCGTCCAATCCAGAAATCCCTGTAATACGGCGATCCACATCGGCATAGGTGCGTTCCCATTTACCATTAGAATTACGGCGAACAGAAATGACTCCCATCCCCTGATCGATTAATCCTTCTCTAGAGATTTCTTTAATTTGCGCTTTGAGAGGATTGCTATCTAACATAGTAAAAGCGTCAAGTTCTCCATCTTTCCCCTCCGCTTGGACTTGGGTTTTTACCTCAGCAAAGGGTAACTCTTTTCCTATTACCAGGGGATAGGTTTCCATCCAAGTTTGACCGCTAATATATTCAAAATTAATTGTCAAGAAACCTTCATTGGGCGCAGTTTCAATAAAATAAAGATAGTCATTGTTATATCCAAAACGAGAATTCCCTACGCGATCGCCCCAGGCAGCAATTACATCGTAAGTAAATTCTTCTGGTAATACTAAGTCGTCTTTTACTTCGTAGGTACTATAGGCTGATATCTGTTCTTGAGGAGAATGGTTGTCTATGTCTAAGGGTATTGGTATTTGTATCGGTGTGAAATTAAGACTATTTGGCAAGTTGGCTAAAGACTTAGCTGATGGTTGAGTAACAATTTCATCAGCTAAAGATAAAGCATATTTGTTATTCTTCGCTAAGACAGGTTCAAGGGCAACTGAACCAGCAGCAGCACCAAGAAATGTTAGGAAACGACGACGTTTGAAATTCATAAATCTTGCTATCTGGAAGTGTTATCTTGTGGGCTAATTTAGGCAAATAGTCCTAAAGTAAGATACCTAATTTACCAATATGTAAACATTAGGTAATCTTAAGGTTAAGAAATATAAATTAAGGAAATTTACTTAAATTGCCCAGATCTGAGAATACTCACAATTAACCACAAACCCAGAAAACTAGCAGCAGCAAATAAAACATTACTGATAAGGGATATTTGAGGAGTGGGTGAACCAGTAGCAATAATCGCTGCACCCATAATCAAAGAGCCAACTACAATGCTAAAAGAAAGACGATTAGCAGAATCGTCAATGCTACGACGCAAAGGTTTTAGATCGGGGACATTAATATTCCATTTGAGAGTTTCTGAGGTTACTCTATCTAAAAATAGTTCTGTTAAACGAGGCGATCGCAATGATAAACTTTTCAGATCGAGAGCAGTACGTAAAAAAGTTTCTAAAGGACTTTTACCAAAGAGTTGACGACTAAATAAATCTGCCATTAGAGGTTTAATTTGCTCAAGCAGATTAATTTCTGGATTAAAACCACGAGAAACCCCTTCTAAGTTAGCTAAGGTTTTGGCGTATAAACCAAGATTTCCAGGTAAGCGAATTTTATTATTACGAGCTAATTGAAGAATTTCATAGAAGACCTCGCTAAAATTAATCTCCTCAAGACTGAGGTTATAATATTTGCGGAGCATGCGATCGTAGTCATTGGTTAGTTTTTGTATACTAACTGGCTGACCAGCCTCTGCTAATTCTAAAGTTAATTGGCTACATCTTTGAGCGTCAAGGTCTACTATTGCCAGCAACATTTCTGTCAGAATTTGCTGAGTACGAGGGTCTAGCCTACCGATCATACCGCAGTCAAGCAGAGCAACTCTACCATCCTGAAGATAAAAAATATTCCCTGGATGAGGATCGGCATGAAAGAAGCCATCAAGATAAATTTGTTGAAAAAAGGCGCGAAAAAGTAAAGTAGTAATTGCTTGACGCTGGCTATAAATATCCTGATTATTTCTGGCTTGAGATAATTTAGCTTCTAGGATAGGAGTTCCTTCTAACCATTCAAGGGTTAATAATTTGGGGCTAGTTACTTCCCAATATACTTTAGGTATAACCAATTGTTTAGGTTCAAACCAACGACTACTAGAAAGATTACGCCCCAAAGTTTCTGTATAGTGACCCTCACTAGTAAAATCAAGTTCTGCTTCTAAAGCACTGGTAAACTCTTCTGCTAGGGCAACAATATCATAATCTTTACCAAAATCAGTCAGAGAAACTAACTCTGCTAAGTTTTTAATTAAAGCAATATCTTGCTCTACTACTTGCTCAATTCCAGGACGTTGTACTTTGAGGGCAACTTGTTCGCCATTTTTGAGGGTAGCACGATGAACTTGTCCGATCGAACCTGCTGCGATCGCCTCTTGCTCAATACTGATAAAAGTCTCTTCTAACGGTCGAGATAATTCCTGCCTAATTAGAGTTTCTACTTCACTCCAAGCAACTGGGGGAACTCTTCCTTGCAAATCTGTTAATGCATCTATATATTTTCCTGATAAAAGATCTGGACGAGTAGATAAAAGTTGACCTAGTTTAACGTAAACAGGACCTAATTCGATCAGAATATTGCGAAAAACTTTTGGAGTTGGCAAACGAGGTTCATCAGCTTTACTACCAGTCATTAGTCCCCGCATATAGTCCCAACCATTGCGAAGAACAACTTCAGCAATTTCTCTTTGGCGGGAAGTATTTTGAGTAAGAGCAAACATTATTTTTTTTCTGTAAAGGAGAAATAACTTAAAAGCTATTAGCTATTAGCTGTTAGCTATTAGCCAAGAAGAATGAAGCTAATTCATATCGAGTGTTCTGAGCATAATAATATACTTGAACAATCCTAACAATAATTACTTTTCTTTGACTTTGACCCCCATTTTGTCTATCTTGCTACTCCCTACTCATTACTCAAAATACACCAAGATCGATCGCCTGAGAGCAAGATTTTTATCCTGACACTGGGTATGAGAAAATCAACTTAAATGCTTAAAATTAATAATGAGCTATAACCCTTGAGGAAAGGATTAATATGACCGAAGCTTCAGAATCTACTAATAAGCCAGCAACTGCGGCAGAATTAGCCGTAGTAATTACCGAATTTGAGCAATATCGGGAACGTTTACTTAATGAAACTATGGCAGCAGCCAAAAAAGCTAAACTTCCTCAGAAAACTGCTCTAGCACAACTAGAACCTCAACTAGCTAAAATAGATCTTACTCTGGAAAAGCTTAGAGAACAAAAGGCTACTCTAACTGAAGCTAACTAATGACCAATGACTCATTACTAATTATGCTTAACTCTCAAACCCAATCTGGAGATAGTTCGCTTCTATCCCATGAAGAAACTGATGCACTCTTAGCAAAGGTTAATGGGCAAATAGCACAACAAACTTTTGCTACCGATGACCATGAGCTTATCCAACAGATGGTTGAGGGTCTAGGAGATACAAGAGGAATGGTGAGATTGGGTTTTGCTCAAGCTCTTGGTGAAGTAGGCAAACCCGCTGTTCCTTTTCTCTTAGAAGCATTAGCTCATCATTCTAATGTAGTTGTACGCCGTGCTGCTGCAAAAACTCTGACTTTAATTGGCGATCCTAGTACAGTTCCCAATTTAATCTATGCTCTTTTAAATGATGAAGATACCGTAGTTAAAGGTTCTTCCATTGGTGCATTAGCCAGGACAGGAGAAGCAGCAGTTTTACCTCTACTAGAAATTTTAGAATCTGCGGAAAGCCCAGAAACTACCAAAGGTCATGCAGCTTGGGCATTAGCATTTATTGGTACAGAAGGGAAAAAGCATCTATATCAGGCTATTAACTCCGAATCGCCCGAAGTACGTTCTGCTATAGTAGGGGCGATCGCCAAAATTGCCGAGCAAGAAGAAGAGGAAGCAGAAAAAGAAAAAGCCTTTGATTTAATTATTCAATCCCTCAACGATCCTAATACTAATGTACGTAGTGAAGCAGCAGCAGTTTTAGGAAATTTAACTCATAAGCCAGCAGTACCAAAGTTAATTGAGTTACTGAACCATCCAGAAGGAGAAACTCGCAAATCAGCAGCTTTAGCTTTAATGAAAATAGGCGATCGCTACGCTCTTGAACCAATCAAAACGGCATTGGCACAAGAATCAGCTCCAGGAGTTAAAAAAGCGATCGCCTTAGCTGTCTCTTTACTAGAGAGGCAAGTAGAAGAAGAGGATGATGATTGGTGAAGAAATACCAAAAAAAATCGTCTACTCCCTAAGCAGTAATTAAGATTAAGATCGAATTACTCCCACATTTCTTTGGATTGCTCTAATAATAAATTAATAATCTGAAGTTATTGCTAGTCCCAATCCTCAATTCCGAACTATGCTCAAAGATAATAATTTCAGCGATCGCTTCGACTCTAAAGGTATCTATCCTTGTCCAGTTTGCCGTCATGGGGAAATCAATAGTATGCCTTTAATGGAAACTTTTGCCTGTAACTTCTGCCAACATATTTTTACTACCAATTTTGATAAACAGATTCTGCAAATGGCTGATAGTCAGCTTCCTTTGAGTTGGCGGTGGAATGGAAAAAACTGGAAAGGAGTACAAAAAGAAGGAGCCGAATTAGGCTGGGGTTATGCGATCGCAGGATTGGTTTTTGTCCTCTTACCCACATCAATTATTGGTTTGGGAGCTTATTTATTTCCTCCTCTACCTGATAGTCGTCTATATTTTTTGCCCTATATTTGGACAGGATTAACTTTTCTTTCCCATTTGATTTGTCTAATTTGGCTAATGCTGGAATACTATCAATTTCCAGTACTTCTCTATATGCGAGCTTTGAGAAGAAGAATATTTGCTAGTAGTTAGATTAGACTTCTTGCCTAAGTCCTAATCGATCGGTTGAGAAAGACAATTTGTATGATTTTTTAAGGACTTTTGTCATCAAAATACCTGAAAAAATACCTGAATTTTTCCTCTGTTACTTCTCCAAAACTCATCACATAATCATAACAGAGGAACTTCTACCACCAGGAAAAAGACCATGATTGGGACTGAAGAACTATTAATTTCAACTAACTTTTTTCTAGAGCAGAAATTTTATACTGCTCAACTCCAACATGAACAAGCAAATCAATTTCAGACTCCAACAATTGTCAAGTCACCAGAAAAACAACCTTCTAAATTGGGTATCTTGATTTTAGTGCTTATAACTATTCTGCTCTATAGTTTGGGTATCAATCAGTCGAGTAAAATTGTTACTCAAGCTATAATTGAGAGAGTTGGCACAAAATACAGTGTATTTCAATAGCCCTACTTTCCCTTTTTCCTAGCCTTCTACGAAGTATCTCGTTACTTTCGAGAATTGATATTATCAATTATTGATTGTCAATTGATTAGTAATTCTTCCATCTTCCAACTCAACAATGCGATCGGCGACATCTAAAATGCGATCGTCGTGAGTAACAATTAGAATAGTGCAACCTTGTTCAGTAGCTAATTTTTGCATCAATTCTACTACTCCTCTACCAGATTTACTATCTAAAGCTGCGGTGGGTTCGTCTGCTAGTACCATTTTCGGATGAGAAACTAAAGCACGAGCGATCGCAACTCTTTGTTTTTGTCCTCCTGATAGGTTATGAGGATGATAATTGATATGTTCTCCTAATCCCACTTCTTCTAAGATCGCGATCGATTTAGCTTTAATCTCTTGAGTCGAAAATCCTTTATGTAATTCCAAAGACATTTGCACATTTTGTCTGGCAGTAAGGGATTCTAACAGATTATGAGATTGAAAAATATAACCAATATTTTTTCTAATTTCAACTAACTTTCTTTTCTTTGCTCCTACTAATTCTTGCTCTAAAACTTTAAGACTCCCTGATTGGGCTGAACGCAATCCCCCCATTAAAGTTAATAGCGTGGTTTTTCCTGAACCAGAAGGCCCTTTCATAATAACCACTTCTCCTGAGCGAAGCGTTAAATCAATATCAAATAATATCTGTTTGCGTAATTTTCCTTCACCAAAAAAATGTCCTAAGTTTTTAATTTCAACTACTGGAGTATTGGTTGATTGTTGGTAGTTCATGGTTAATGGTGGATTGTAATACTTTGACCTTCTCTAATAGCAAAAAGAAACGGTATTAGCTTGATAGGATAAGGAAAATAATGGCTGAAACCATTGATTTTTCTTTTTTATTAGCCTTCTAAGCAGTCAGCCACAGGTTCGAGTCCATCGCACCCGTAAAATATAAAACATTATTACAATATACTTCTTGCCTAAATCCTCAAAAAACAAGATATCCTAGCATAAGAAAATGTGAGCCAAAAAATTGATTAAGCGGTGATAGATCTCAAAATAATCAGAGAAAATCCAGATAAAGTTCAAAAGTTGCTCGATCGTCGTGGTGTAGGAAAATACGATCTGCAACCTATTTTAGAGTTAGACCAAAAACAAAGAGAAATAGAAACCAATCGTAGTCAATTGAGTGCGCGCAGCAATGAAATTGGGAAACTAATTGGTCAGAAAATTAGAGGCGGTAGCGATCCCAAGGGTGAAGAGATTTCTGCTTTAAAAGAAGAAGGCAACGAACTTAAAGCCAAGCTAGGAGAATTAGAACCTCAAGAGAAAGAGCTAAAAGCGCAAATAGAAAATCTGTTATTAGAATTGCCCAATTTACCCCACGAGTCCACTCCTATTGGCAAAAATGAGGAGGAAAATGTAGAAATACATCGCTGGGGTGAAGAATATTTGCCTAGTAATCCCAAGATCTTGCCTCACTGGGAAATAGGCGAAAAACTCGGAATTTTAGAGTTTAGTCGAGCCGTAAAAGTGGCTCAAGCTCGCTTTGTTAATTTAGTTGGTGCTGGTGCTGCTCTTGAGCGAGCCTTAATTAATTTTATGCTCGATCGACAAATTGCTGCTGGTTATGTAGAAGTAATGCCACCATTACTAGTGAATACAGAATCTTTAACAGGTACAGGACAATTACCTAAATTCGCCGAAGAAAGTTTTAAATGTCAAGATGACGATCTATGGTTAACTCCTACAGCAGAAGTTCCCCTAGTTAATCTCTATCGTAATGAAGTTATCGAGGCAGCAAAGTTACCAATTTATCACTGTGCTTATACTCCTTGTTTTCGCCGAGAAGCAGGGAGTTATGGCAAGGATACACGAGGATTAATTAGACTGCACCAGTTTAGTAAAGTAGAGTTAGTTAAGCTGGTTCATCCTGATACTTCAGAACAAGAACATCAGTCTCTCTTAAAAAATGCAGAAGCCATCTTACAAGCTCTCCAATTACCCTATCGAGTAATTGAATTATGTACAGGAGATATTGGCTTTAGTGCTGCGAAGACCTATGATATAGAAGTCTGGATTCCCTCTGCTAATACCTATCGGGAAATTTCTAGTTGTTCTAATACCTTTGATTTTCAGGCGCGACGGGCAGGAATTAGATTTAAGGAGGCTGGTAAAAAGGGAACTCAGTTTGTCCATGCTCTCAATGGTTCAGGTTTAGCTGTGGGAAGAACTATGGCAGCTATTTTAGAAAACTATCAACAAACAGATGGCAGAGTTAAAGTACCTGAAGTGTTACAACCTTATCTAAAAACAGAAATCATTTAAGTATGATTAAATAGAATCGCGAGAAGCCGATAGAGCTTTCCCGCGAAACACAAATAAACATTGAGACTTTATTAAATTGGTAATTACTATACAGTAACAGGTTCTTTGGCTATCAATTTTTCGTAAGTCTCGCGCATTTTTAGTCCTACTAACACTTGGAATAAACCAGTTCCATTATTAGAGCCAGGATAGTCTTTGTGTTGAAGAAGTAACTCAGTCATTTCGCCATAGTGTTTAGTGGCAGTTTTACTGAGATGGCTTTCGATGTAAATCATTTCTTCGAGATTGTCAAATTGACCGTCTACTTCGAGGATTGATACCTCATGACCATAGAAACTGTCTGGACCATAGTACATCTTAATACCAGGATAGGCGCAAGTTAGCTTACGCCCGCAAGGTCTCCAATCGATAGTTGAACCTTCATCAAATAGATATACAGGCTCGAAGTTTTCTACTCCTTCTTTTTGGATCAAGCGTACTCGCAGAAGACTACTTTCTTTGTCATCAACTAATTGAGTAGGTAGTACTTGAATCACAACATCGGCGAATTCTCTTTGAGGCTCGATGTAAGCACTAAAGTCTGGCTTTCTAGCATTAATGGAAGCTAATACATCCTCATAGGTATGACCCCTTTCTGCCATATCTCGCTGAATCTTCCATTGGATTTTGACTTCATCGCTAATATCTAAGTAGACGCTGAAATCTAATAGAGAGCGTACTCTCTCATCAAAGATAGGATGAAGTCCTTCAATTACAACTACTCTATTGGGTTCGATCCTTTCTGGGGGATCTAGTTCGCCAGTTTCATGATTATAAATCGGCTTATCTATTGCTTTGCCTTCTTTAAGAGCTTTAATTTGCTCGTACATCAGGTCAAAATTGTTTGCTTTGGGATTCAGAGCGGTAACTCCAGCTTTTTTTCTCCCCTTGCGATCGAGACTATGATAGTCATCTAAACAAATGACTGTCATAAATTCTGCCCCAAATAAATCGGTCAAACGACGCAAAAATGTTGATTTACCACATCCGGAGTCTCCTGCTACTCCGATTAGTACCACGCGATCTATACCAGTGGTCATAGCTGCCCTCTTTTACAAAACTTTATTTAACCCATGTAAGTATTAAACGAGTTTAAGTCAAGTCTTAATAGCAATTTCCTTAGTACTCAAGTAACACTATGTTTTTCAGACTAAAAAATGCTACTTGACTCTAACAAAAGTGCTAATTAGTAAAACTTAATCTTAAACTAGTATTTAAGTATTTAATACTAACTACTAACATTGACAAATCTTATCAGATGCTGACCACCTCTACAAGATAGGATTTTAGAGAGTAGAGTTAAATCAGGTTAATCAAATTTTATTGTTACTTAAGAAAAACGAAAATTGCCTCAAACGCTACAATCTTCTGGGTTTAAGTTAGATATGTTAAAGACGACGACTAGCCCGACTTATTATCTTACCTAATTTCACCCGATAATACTTTCAAGATTCAAATTACAATAGCCTCCCAATGATAGTCTAAATAATGCAGCGTAAATAGTCCCGATGAACAGTATTTTTATAAAGTCTAGAGAAGCTTCCTTGAGAAGCAGTTTATTCTTTTAGACACTGCTACTCCCTTTTATGAGTTTAATTTATCGGTCAGCTGATTTTGTCAGGGAATCTTGACATATAATTTGAATTAGCAGGAAAGGTTGAAATTATGTATAAATCAAGCGCAGCAGTAGCTGGCAATAACAACATAGAATACAAAAACCGTTTGTTTTTATATGAAGTGGTTGGATTATCCCAAAATGGTAATAGTAATAATTTGAACTACTCGATTCGTAATAGTGGTAGCGTTTACATTACTGTACCCTACAACCGTATGAATCAAGAGATGCAGAGAATTAGCCGTTTGGGTGGTCGTATTGTTAGCATTACGGCTGTAAATAATGGCAATACAGTGGTAGAAGTCAACGGTAATAGTCAATCTGAACAACACAAATCAAAACAACAAGATAATAAATCAATGACTCAAGCGAAAGCTAAGAAAGAGAAAGTAAAAGTTCCTGTTAATATCTATCGTCCTAAGAATCCTTATGTCGGTAAATGTCTTGATATTTATGATCTAGTAGATGAAGGTGGAATTGGTACTTGTCGTCACATGACCTTCGATCTTTCTGGAGGAGATTTACACTATGTGGAAGGGCAAAGTATTGGGATTATCCCTCCTGGTACTGATGAAAAAGGAAATTCCCATAAATTAAGACTATATTCGATCGCCTCTACCCGCCACGGAGATAATCTAGATGATAAAACTGTGTCTTTGTGCGTACGTAAATTAGAATACAAACATCCAGAAACTGGAGAATTAGTTGAAGGGGTTTGTTCTAGCTATTTATGTAACCTCAAACCAGGAGATGATGTGACCATTACTGGTCCTGTTGGTAAAGAAATGCTCTTACCAGAAGATGAAGATGCCAACATAATCATGATGGCAACAGGAACTGGTATTGCTCCTTTCCGTGCCTATCTCTGGCGGATGTTTTTAGAAGGGGATCTCAACCCAAGCTATAACTTTAAAGGATTTGCTTGGCTATTCTTTGGTATTCCTACTACTCCTAATATTCTTTACCAAGAACAACTAGACGAGCTACAGGAAAAATATCCTGATAACTTCCGTTTAACTTATGCTATCAGTAGGGAACAAAAGAATCCTGAAGGTGGAAGGATGTATATCCAACACAGAATTGCCGAACACGCAGATGAGCTTTGGGAATTAGTCCAAAATCCTAAGACTCATACTTATATATGTGGTCTTAAAGGTATGGAAGGCGGTATCGATGATGCCATGACCCAAGCAGCAGGAAAACACGGTGTTGATTGGATTCAATACCGTAAAGATATGAAAAAAGCTCATCGTTGGCACGTGGAAACCTACTAAGTTTAGACTTTTGCGATTGTCAATATAAAAATCTAAAATAGTACGTCTACTCAATCAAGAGTAGGCGTTTTTTTTCTTTAATTAACTTAATTTTTTTTACTCCAAAAGCATTGCTTGCGTTGAAGATGAGAATTACGTTAAATTTAATTAAGCAACAGTAAGTTAAACTCAAGTATACTTGACAAAACAGCCTGATTTGGCTAACAAGCACATAGAAAAAGGATTATATACTTTTATACAATTACAAATCTATGAATAAACTTTCTTGGCGAATTGTAATTTTATGGACATTGCCACTACTAATAGTGGGTTTTTTCCTCTGGCAAGGAACATTGTCTCCTAATACTGGCAGTTTAGGTGGTAACACCGCTAGCACTCGCATGACTTATGGTCGCTTTTTGGAATACCTCAATGCGGATAAAGTTACTAGCGTTGAGCTTTATGAGAATGGCAGAACAGCGATAGTTCAGGCGATCGATCCAGAAATAGATGAGCGGATGCAAAAATTACGGGTAGATTTACCAGCTAATTCTCCCGATTTAATTACTAAGCTCAGAGAAGCAAATGTCAGCTTTGACTATCACCCCACTACCAATGATGGCGCACTTTGGGGATTATTAGGTAATTTAGTCTTTCCTATCTTACTGATTGCTTCCTTGTTTTTCCTCTTCCGTCGCTCCAGCAATATGCCTGGTGGTCCTGGTCAGGCCATGAATTTTGGTAAATCCCGCGCTCGTTTTCAGATGGAAGCGAAAACTGGGGTTATGTTTGACGATGTAGCAGGTATTGATGAAGCTAAAGAAGAACTAGAAGAAGTTGTTACATTCCTCAAACAGCCAGAAAAATTTACGGCGGTGGGTGCGCGGATTCCTAAAGGTGTGTTATTAATTGGCCCTCCAGGAACAGGTAAAACTCTCTTAGCCAAAGCGATCGCTGGTGAAGCTGGTGTACCTTTCTTCAGTATTTCTGGCTCGGAATTTGTCGAGATGTTTGTTGGGGTTGGTGCTTCCCGTGTTCGTGACTTATTTAAGAAAGCCAAAGAAAATGCTCCCTGTCTAATCTTTATTGATGAGATCGACGCAGTAGGTCGTCAGCGGGGTGCAGGTATTGGTGGTGGTAACGACGAGAGAGAACAAACTCTCAACCAGTTACTCACCGAAATGGATGGTTTTGAAGGTAATACTGGCATTATTATTATTGCTGCTACTAACCGTCCTGATGTCTTAGACTCAGCTTTAATGCGTCCTGGTCGTTTTGACCGTCAAGTAATGGTGGACAATCCAGATGTTAAAGGCCGTCTGGAAATTTTAGAAGTTCACGCTCGTAATAAGAAAATAGCAGCGAAAGTTTCTCTCGAAGCGATCGCTCGTCGTACTCCTGGTTTTTCTGGTGCAGACTTAGCAAACCTTCTCAATGAAGCAGCTATTTTAACTGCCAGAAGAAGAAAAGAAGCAATTACTATGGCTGAGATTGACGATGCAGTCGATCGAGTAGTTGCGGGTATGGAAGGTACTCCTTTAGTAGATGGCAAAAGTAAGCGTTTGATTGCTTATCACGAAGTTGGTCACGCTATTGTGGGTACTCTAGTCAAAGACCACGATCCAGTCCAAAAAGTAACCCTAATTCCTCGTGGACAAGCACAAGGTTTAACTTGGTTCACTCCTAATGAAGAGCAAGGTTTAATTACCAGAGCCCAGTTAATTGCTCGCATCGCTGGGGCAATGGGAGGACGTGCTGCGGAAGAGGAAATCTTTGGTTACGACGAAGTAACTACTGGTGCTGGCGGTGACTTACAACAAGTAAGTGATATGGCAAGACAAATGGTGACTCGTTTTGGCATGAGCGATCTTGGCCCTGTTTCTCTAGAAGGACAAGGGGGAGAAGTATTTCTGGGTGCTGGTTTAATGTCCCGCGCTGAATACTCAGAAGAAATTGCCTCTCGCATTGATGACCAAGTTCGTCAAATTGCCGAACACGGTCATAATTTAGCCAGAAAGATTATTAAGGAAAACCGCGAATTGATCGATCGTCTAGTCGATCTTTTGATTGAACGAGAAACTATTGATGGAGAAGAATTTCGTCAAATTGTAGCTGAATATACTGAAGTGCCTGAAAAAGAGCAGTTCATACCACAGCTATAAAACTTAGTAAATATCTTTGATATTTTTGAGGGACGGCGATCGTCCCTTTTTTTTATTATTTATTTATTAGTAATACAAAATCTCTACAAACAGTCTTTCAATGTGTAAACTACTTGCTCTTGTTCCTCCTCTAAAATACCTGGGAACATTGGTAAAGATAGTACTTCGCGGGCAGCTTTTTCTGTAACAGGAAGTTGTCCTAATTGATAGCCTAAATCATGGTAGACGGGTTGTAAATGTAAGGGTAAGGGATAATAAATCATCGCAATAACCCCCATTTGGGCTAGTTTTTGCTTGACTCGATCGCGCCGTGGTTCTTCATCTATCTGGTCATCTTTGATTTGAATCGTATACTGATTCCAGACACTTGTCCCCCCTGATAAAGCTTGAGGTAGTTTAATTTCAGCAATAGGTTGTAGTAATTGGTGATAATACGTTGCTGCTTGTTGTCTTTGTGAGTTCCAGCTATCTAAATATCGGAGTTTAATTGAGAGTATGGCTGCTTGAATAGCATCAAGACGGCTATTAATTCCGGTTAATTCGTGAAGATAACGAGTTTTTAGACCATGTTCCCTCAACATAGTAACTTGAGAGGCGATCGCTTTGTCATTAGTAGTTAAAGCACCACCATCCCCACAAGCACCTAAATTTTTCGTTGGGAAGAAGCTAAAACAGCCTATATGTCCAATACTACCTACTTTTTGCCCATTCCATTCTGCCCCAATTGCTTGAGCGCAATCTTCAATGACATAAAGATTATGGGTTTGAGCAATTTCCATTAACCGTTGCATATCTACTGGTTGTCCAAACAGATGTACGGGGATAATTGCTTTTGTTTGGGGGGTAATGGCTGCGGAAACTTGTTCTAGATCGAAATTAAAGGTATCAGCTTCAATATCAACAAATACTGGTGTTGCCCCTACTCTAGTAATTACTTCTGCTGTTGCCATAAAAGTAAAAGCAGTAGTGATAACTTCGTCTCCTTGTCCAATATCCAAGGCTCTGAGAGCTAGATAAAGAGCGTCTGTACCAGAATTGCAACCAACACACTTATTGACACCAATATAGTTAGCAAACTCTTGCTCAAAATTAGTAACGGCTGTACCGCCAATATAACGACCAGAATGAAGTATTTCGATAACAGTTTTACTTGCTTCTTCGCTAATAACTTGATATTGTCTGGTTAAATCTACAGGGGGAATATTTTTCACTCTTGCTTACTAAGATATGATTTTGAATAAAATTAAATTTTGCTTTTAATCATAGAGCATGGTCAAACAATTAGCATAGAAGTTTTTGATTATGAGCAAAGATACAATCGTTATAATTGGCGATCTAGATAACCATAAATACTTAAAATAAACTAATCAGCATGAAGTCTTTTAGTGAAGGCTTAATTGAAAAAAAACCTATTACTCAAGAACTACTCCAGACAATTCGTCTAATTGGAGAATACAAAGGCAAACAGGACTTGTATAAAGTACAATCTCCCCAAATATTAGAAACCCTAAGACAAGTTGCCGTAATTCAAAGTACCGAATCTTCTAATCGTATTGAAGGTATTATTGTATCTGCCGATCGCATTAAAAAACTAATGCAGGAGCGTACTACACCTCGCGATCGTTCAGAACAGGAAATTGCTGGTTATCGTCAAGTGCTAGATACAATCCATGCTCATTATTCCCATATCAGATTTACTCATTAGGAGCTTATCGCGAATTTGAGCAACGAGTAGGAACAATCTCATCAACCAAAGGAACGAAAAAAGCAATGGTATTGGACGTAATTAAATCTCTTCCAGAACAATTTACCATCGCCGAGCTTCAGGAACAATGCCCCACCGTATCGATCGATCATATTCGCCGTATTCTACGTAGCGAGAGGAAAGCGGGAAAATTAGAATGCTTAGGAAGGGGAGCAGATGCTCGTTGGCAAAAGAAATAGGTACTGTACCTATTTAATAGATCATGTCCACCTGTAGAGTACCTATATAAATAAAACTTATATTTGTTCTCAAAATTCCCCAAAGCATAATTACTAATAATTACTAATAATTGATTGTGGATAATTTAATTGAACTGGATTTTATTGATTTAGCCTTAGCTTTAGGTATTATTGGACTAGCGATCGCTCTTTCTCTCTGGCAAAGATTGGGTTTGGAAGGGCAATTAGTATTCGGTGCAGGGCGTTCTATCCTGCAATTGCTAGTAGTGGGCTATGTTTTAGAAATTATTTTTGCTTTGAATACTTTTTGGTCTGTGCTATTAATTTTAGGGGTTATGACTACTATAGCAACCGTTGTTGCCCGCAATCGCATTGGTAAAAAGATTCAAGGTTTGTTACCTGTTGTTTGGCTATCTCTGTTTGCGAGTAGTGCTTTGAGTATTAGTTATACAATACTGCTGATTATTCAACCATCTAATTGGTATGAACCACAATATTTAATTCCTTTAACGGGTATGCTTTTAGGTAGTGCCATGAATAGTGCTTCTTTAGCAGGCGATCGCTTCACTAATGCTCTTAAAAAAAATCGTTTAGAAGTAGAAACCCATCTTTGTTTAGGTGCAACTCCCCATCAAGCTATCACTAGTTATCGTCGAGAAGCAATTCGGACTGGTTTAATTCCTATTCTTAATAATATGATGGTAGTGGGATTAGTTAGTTTACCAGGAATGTTTACTGGTCAAGTATT
>JBFRWE010000039.1:0-2616 GCA_051439345.1 Xenococcaceae cyanobacterium | reverse complement strand
CACTGACACCGTAATAACTGGCTCCTGCTTTGAAAGTATCGCGAAAAGTAAGGGCAGCTAAAGTAGTGTAACCTCCTGCACTACCGCCAGAGATAACTAATCTATCTCCATCAACTCTTCCTTGTTGTACTAAATATTTGGCTGCATTAACACAATCATCTACATCGACAATACCCCAATTTTTTTCTAGTCGCTGACGGTATTGACGACCATAACCAATGCTACCGCCATAATTAACATCTAAATAGCCAAAACCTCGACTAGTCCAATATTGAATCCTTAAACTGAGACTAACAGAAGCTGCTGCGGTAGGCCCTCCATGACTTTTGACTAAAAGAGGCGGTAATTCTCCTTCTGGTGCAGAAAAATCTTTATTTTGGGGTGGATAATACCAGGCATAAGCAGTTAAGCCATTTTCTGTCGGAAAAGAGACAGCTTCTGGTACGGATAGATAACTAGAATCCAGGTTTAACTTTCCTGACTCTTTGAGTATTTCTTTTTCTTTGGTAGCTAAATCTAATTTGATTACAGCAGTGGGTTCAGTAGGCGATCCCGCAATCAATAAAGCCTGACCATTATTAGTAGCTTGTACAGAAGAAATATTGGTGTAAGAAGTCTCTATCTTGGCAAACTCTTTTGTCCGAGTATCTATAGTACCTAAATACCAACTACCATTTTGAGAATAAGTACAGATAATCTGGTCTGGAGAGATAAAAGCATAAGTAGATAAACCGAATATCCAATGAGGATAAGCAAACTCTGCTTGCATCTGGTAAAGGGGTTCTATTGTCTTATCTTCATTTCGGCGATAGATATTCCACCAGTCGTTTCTGTCACTAGAAAAATACAATTTTCCATCAGATGACCATTTAGGTTCGCAGATAGATTCATTTTTTCCACCAGCTACTAACTGCGCTTCTCCTAATAACCCATCCTCATTCACTTCAGCTAACCATAAATAAGTGCTATCCCAAGGCATATAGGGATGATGCCAACTTAACCAAGCCAGATAACTACCATCGGAGCTAAGACAAGGGGAAGAATAAAAATCCTCACCAGAGATAAGATTGGCTACTGCACCTGTGGCTAAGTCTATAGTTACAATGGCATTTTCTGCTTCTCGATCTGGGTTAGAATGATCTTCACAAACGCAGATTAGGCGATTTTGGTGGCGATCGATAATTATATTTGTGTAGCGTTTTTTTCCTTCTGGGGTTATGGGTTGAGGCTGGCTTGCTGCTGTTTGTTGGTAAATTCTGCCATCCGTAAAGTTGGAAAAATAAATTGTACCTGCGGTAATAAGATATGCCCCACCACCATATTCATGAACCCGCGATCGAACATTAAAAGCTTGAGGAGTAAGATCGGGTGATTTACCATCAGGATTATACTTTACCAGAACATTTCGTCCTTTTTCCGTTGGTCGTATCTCTAACCAGTAAATATCATCTTCATCAGCAATAACTCCTCCTAAACCGATCGTCTGAGAGATAATCAGATCGGATGTAATGGGTGATTTCCAAGAACCAAAAGGCGCAGTTGTCATGTGTTTAATAGTTCAACTCTGGTAATATAGCTATCTTAGGCGATCGTGTGATCATTACTCAAATATTGTCCGCATATATACTTAGATATGCCTTCTTGATCAAATACTAAGTTAACTAAGAATAGTTAAAAACAGAGTCAATCTGAACTGCTAATTAATTTCTAGTAAGCCTTCGGGAGGAGTAATTTCAATTCTCTGGTTAGAAATATCCACTACTGTGACTATTTCTTTAACGAAAGGAATGAAGATAGTAACGGGTTTGTTTTTAGGAGTTTTTTGTTTTTTGCGTTTACTTTTTCGACTAATTTGGGAAAGATCGCGGACTGGTTTGGTTTCCACTACTGGCTGTTGATGCAGTTTTACCTCTAATAAATCATTACCTGCGGTAAAAACATCAATAATAACGCCAATATTTTCTCCTGTTTGTTGATGATATACTTCTAAATTAATGAGATCGCTAACGTGATATTCGTCTTCTTCTAAACTGGGGCGATCACTTTTATCGACTAATATTTTATGATCTCGTAATTCTTCTGCTTGTTCCCGATTTTCTACTCCTTCGATCGCAATAACATAGAGATTTTTTCCAGATAGATAACGACCACCTAAAAGTTCTATTGCTTCCATTTCTCCTGTTTGGGGATGCTGTAACCATCTTATTCCTGGTTCTAGAAATCTTTCAGGAAAATCAGAATTAGGATATACCCTTAATTCTCCCCTTAATCCTTGAGGTGAGACAATCGTACCAATTTCTAGCCATTCTGTTGTTAGTTGTTCATGGTTCATTGTTGATTATTGATTGTTCATGGTTGATTGCTACTATATTATCAATGTATCTGCTGCAATCCATTCACGAAAACTTTCACCGTAATTAATATCACCTTTTCCCGATTTTATAATCGAGCTTTTGTCTCTCAGTAACAAATTTTAGCTCGATTCATAATTACACAATAAATGGGCAGTTTGAAAGCCAACCTCATTTATGGGTTGGATGAAAAACGACACGGGTGATTTATCGCCCGTCAAACTAGACAATTTCGACATCAAATCTTTATAGAGCAAGAGCTTGA
>JBFRWE010000038.1:0-4430 GCA_051439345.1 Xenococcaceae cyanobacterium | reverse complement strand
ACAGGTCTTATAAGCTAGTTCTTCTGTACGTTTTGGTTTTAACGAATTCCAGAAATAAAAAGTTAGTAATATAATTAGTGCGAGTGCAGATAGAGACAATAAATAAATTACTTTTGTTCGTTTTTTAAAACTATAGTCATTTAAAAAACGTCGTGCTGGTAGGATGCGAACCTCTCGATCTCTAAGTTCTGGAAATCTATCTATCCAATCAGATTTTCGAGTAATAACTGTATTGATTCTTTTGTTCCGTATACAATTGGGAATACTAGTGCTTAAGCATTCTTGAAAGCTTTCTTTAATTGCCAATTCAATTCCTTCCAAGAATTCATTAAACTTTTCTGGGTCCTCCATGTATATATAATTTTCTTTGTGGAATTCTCTGGCTTCTTGCAGAACTTCCCTGACGATCGATTCCGTTATATATCCTTCTATTTCATGTCTATTTAGTAATTCCAAGAGAGCTTTAGAGTCAGCTTTAAATGGCTCCCTAGTATTAATAAAGTCTAGGAGTACATCTGCTTCAACTATTACTTTTGTATTTGGTTTCTCTTTGGTTTTCATGACTCTGATAATAAGAGTTTCAAATTGTCAATATTTATAGAGGGGTTGTCAATATTGGAATATCTATTTTTTTTACCTACATCAGATTTTCACTTCTAATTTATGTAGAAAAAGTATGTAGAAAAAGTTTTTTAAAAATATTGAACTGTACTAAAGGCTTTCCTTTTTTCTCCACCTGCTTATTTCTTGTCTGCTTAGAGTCAAGTTCTTTTTCCATTGCTAGCAAATTTTTTTGCTTTCTTTGTCTGCTATTTTCTGACTGCCTAGAATCAATTTTTTCTTCCATTGCTAGCAAATTTTTTTGCTTTCTTTGTCTGCTATTTTCTGACTGCCTAGAGTCAAGTTCTTCTTCTAGCAGATCTATTGAATTTTCCTCTTTAATATTTTGCTGTGTCCAAGATAGAGCGGGGGGGAAAATATTTAATTCTTTGAGTTCTTGTAACACTTCATTTGCCGATTGATAGCGTTGGTTAGAATGGTAGCGCACCATTTTATTTAAGATATTTTTTAGTTGAGTGCTAACCTCCGCTTGTTGACACCAGACTAATTCGTTGTTGTCATCTCTCGGTAAGAATAGAGGCTGTATACCTGTGAGAGCTTGAATGGCGATCGCTCCTGCTGCATAGATATCGCTACTCAAGTTAGGTTGACCGTAGCTTTGTTCCATTGGCGTATAGCCAGGAGTACCAATAGAAACTGTAAAAGATTTATTCTCTCCATCATTATAGATTGAAGTTATACTGGTGATTTCTTTAACTGCTCCAAAGTCAATCAAAACGACCTTATGATCTGACTTACGCAAGATCAAGTTAGAAGGTTTGAGATCGCGGTGAATTACATTGTGTTGCTGGATGAACTTTAGTATTTGTAGAATATCCTGCAAAAGAGAAATAACATGAGATTCACTTAACTGTTTACCCCCTCTAAGTTCTTGGGAGAGATTGTTTCCTTCAATTAATTCTTCAACTAAATAGAAATCACCATCTTGCTCGATATAAGCCAGAAGTTGTGGGAGCCGATCGTGCTTTCCTAATTTTTGTAAAACCGTAGCTTCTTTGGCGAATAAACGTCTTGCTGTTTGCAAGTTGAAGGGATCGCTAGATTGAGGCTTAAGTTGCTTGACAACGCAATAGGGTTCATTGGGTAAATTTTTGTCTTTGGCAATGTAGGTTTTACTAAACCCCCCACCACCCAGATTGTCGACAATGTAATAGCGTCCCCCTACTACTTTTGTTCGCATCATTTCCAATTCTCCATAGATCGAGATAGTATCGGGGAATTTACTGCTACTAAATATCGAATTCCTCGACACGTTTCCTTATAAGCTTTTTTACAATTGCTTGTTACAATTTATGCAGTTTAAATTACGAAAAAAAACTCGCAAGAAGTAGTCTGTTATTTATAACTGCCCTATCTAATGAGGGTCAAATTCAATCGCCTTTTCAGTTTTGGTTAATTTGGTTTTTAAACTTGTGAGCAGTCCTAGTTAACCCTCAAATTACCTCAATTTTGACATTAAAGTTATTTTTGGAAGCTATTTGTCTGACAAAAATTAAATAAACTTCATCAAAGAGTTTAACTGTTGTTACCTTAGTTCTAGCAAGCTTTTGATACGGCTAAAAGTATATTAACGTTAATTTTAATTAATCTTATTGTCGATCGATAAGATTTTTTCTGACAATTTGCAGAAATTTTTCTATATAGTGCTTTTAGTTCTCCAAAATCTTTGGAGTTGATTTTCATTTATTTCTTCTTTAGAAAAATTAGACCTTTACTCGTCGATCGATCTCCAAATAAATAAGTAAAGCATTAACATCAGCAGGATTAACGCCACCAATACGAGATGCTTGCCCGATAGTTAGGGGTTGGACTTTAGATAGTTTTTCCCTAGCTTCCATAGATAAAGTATCGATCGCGAAATAATCTAAATCTGCTGGTAGTTTGCGGTTACTATGACGGGCAATTTGTTCGATTTGAATTTGTTGACGCTTAATGTAACCAGAATATTTGATATCGATTTCTGCTCCTTCTGTTTCCGCCTGAGTTAGATCGCTGTTATCTAAACCATATTTAGCCAAGTCTGAATAATGAAAACCAGGACGGCGTAATAAATCTGCTAGAGTTATTGAGCCTTTAATTTTTTGATTGGTAGCTTCGGCAATAGCTATTCCTACTTCATCTTTTTCTTTGATTCTGGTTTCGTAGAGTCTTTCTTTTTCCGCTGTTATGTTAGCTTGTTTATCAGTATAGAGTTGCCAACGGCGATCGCTGATTAAACCAATTTCTCTACCCATAGGAGTTAAACGGCGATCGGCATTATCAGAACGTAGAATTAAACGATATTCTGAGCGACTTGTCAGCATCCGATAGGGTTCGCGCAAATCTTTGGTACACAAATCATCGATCAAAGTACCGAGATAACTTTCTTCCCGTGGAAATACAATCATCTCTTTACCTTGAGCAAATCTAGCTGCATTAATTCCTGCTACAATACCTTGGGCTGCTGCTTCTTCATAGCCTGTTGTTCCGTTAATTTGTCCTGCGGAAAACAAACCCTCAATTTTTTTAGTCATCAAAGTAGGGTAACACTGAGTTGCAGGGAGATAATCGTACTCGACAGCATAGGCAGGACGTAGCATGGCACAATGCTCTAAACCAGGCAAACTATGCAACATCGCTAGCTGTAAATTTTCGGGCAAACCAGTAGAAAAACCCTGGATATATAGTTCGGGAATATCTCTTCCTTCTGGTTCTATAAAGATTTGGTGGCTTTCTTTATCAGCAAAACGGACGATCTTATCCTCGATGCTAGGACAATAACGAGGCCCTTTAGCATCTACCCAACCACCATACACAGGAGATAAATGAAGATTCTCGCGAATAAGTTTATGGGTTTGGGCAGTGGTACGAGTGAGATAGCAATTCATTTGTTCTCTGGCTACCCATACTTCAGGATCGAAGCTAAACCACCGCACTTCCTCATCATAAGGTTGGACTTCCATTTTGCTGTAGTCTACAGAACGCCTGTCTACTCTAGCAGGAGTTCCTGTTTTCAGTCTTCCTGTTTCAAAACCAAGTTGATTAAGAGTGTCCGTTAAACCAATAGCAGCAAATTCCCCTGCTCGACCCGCTTCCATGGATTTATTGCCTACCCAAATACGCCCACCCAGGAAAGTTCCTGTAGTTAAAACAACTGCTTTCGTGGCAAAACAAGTGCCAAAATAAGTTTGAATTCCGATAACTTCATCATTTTTCCCCAGTACTAAATCTGTAACCATCCCCTCACGAATGGTCAAATTGGCTTGATTTTCCACAATTTCTTTCATTACGGCTGCATATTCCCGTTTATCTGTTTGCGCCCGTAATGCCCACACCGCAGGTCCTCGCGAAGAATTAAGAATCCTTTTTTGTAGATAAGTGCGATCGGCCATTTTGCCAATTTCCCCACCCAAAGCATCTACCTCATGGGTTAGCTGAGATTTAGCAGGGCCTCCCACAGCAGGATTACAAGGTTGCCAGGCAATTTTATCTAGGTTGAGGGTCAACATTAAAGTACGGCAGCCAAGACGAGCAGAGGCTAAAGCTGCCTCACAACCAGAATGTCCTGCACCAACAACAATAATGTCAAAAGCATCTTGAAATTCTACGGGGGAGTTAATGGTCATGGTTTATGAGTTGAATAGGCAAGAATTCATGTTTAATTATTTTAGCTTGAACGTTCTCGCCATAGTTTCTAATAAGCTGACACACATTAGACTTCTTGCCAAAGTAAATTTAAAATAATAGAAAATTGAAAATGCTATATTAAACCTTCATCTGTTAATTCATCTATAACTAAATCTGCAACTAGTTTGTGTGCAGCAGTAGTA
>JBFRWE010000037.1:0-20767 GCA_051439345.1 Xenococcaceae cyanobacterium | reverse complement strand
ATTTCCAGCCAAGCAATACTCATACTACCTGTCCTTGGAAAGGAAAAGCTAGTTACTACAATATTGTCGTTGAGGGGAAAGAAAATAAAGACGCTGCTTGGTATTATCCTGAGACAAAGGAAAAAGCAAATAATATCAAAGGTTATATTGCTTTTTGGCGAGGTGTAAAAGTAGAAGTTTAAAGTTAAAGGTGGGATTGAAACTACTCTAATCTTTCAGGAAGGGCTTAATTTACCCTACTTTGCAGCGTTTGACTTATTAAAAAATGCTCTAGGGTATGAAGCTCTTCATAGATGCTTCCGTACCTATGCCCAACTTGCCCGACAATACAAAGTAGGGCTTATTCTTGAGAGTGCTACTTGGCGAGCTAGTCAAAACTGGGGCGACAAGCTAGGATATTCACAAGCAGAAATTGCTACTCTCAATCGCAAGGCGATCGAATTACTTCAGGATATTCAAGATGAGTATGAAAACAAGACGTCATGTAGAAGAGATTTGCCAAGTTTGTCTACCTCTCTTTGCCACTGTAGTTTAGATAACAGAAACAACTGAAGAAGTTAACATCGCACTATTGACTTTTTTTTAGACTATGCTGGAAACGGCAAGTCTATTTTTTATGCCAGTATTCAAAAATCTCCATAAAAATTAATTACGATGACACAAAAAGTCGTTGGTATGCTGAGTAGCTATAAAAATCTCAATCAAAGAGATTGGCTATGGAAACAAACGCCTAACCCTTTTGGAGTGTGGGGCAATATTCAGATGTTGGCGACAACTACAAAACCAGATTTTTTACTTCTATATCAATTTGATTTTCCCAAAGGGCAAGCTGATATTCCTTGGTGGCAAAAGTTGCTAAGTAAAAGCTCACAAGCAGAAATACCTTCATTACTACAAGATATTCCCCAAGAAAGAATTATTTTTCTCTTGCGAGAGCCTCCCCTCGAAGAAGTGATCGCGAGAAATAAGGTTAATTATAAACTAGCCAGTCAATATTGTGGTTATGTTTCTGGACCCGATCGCTTTGCCCCTAAACCTGATTATATGCCTGCTATTTGGTATGTCAATAATTCTTTTACCGAGTTAGTAGGTGAAAAATTACCAGAAAAACAACAGCTTTGTAGTTGGATTACCTCAGGTATTTCTCGCACAGCTAACCATCGTCAGCGTTTAGCTTTTTTACGCTTATTGCAAGAAAATAATTTAGAGTTTGACTTATATGGTCGTCGTCTGCCAGAGTGGGCAAATAGCCTGGGTACAGTGCAAAATAAATATCATGCGATGGCTCCCTATTATTACAATCTGGCAATAGAAAACTATGCTGACAATGAATTATATGTCAGCGAAAAGTTATGGGATTCCCTTTTATGTTGGTGCTTACCTATTTATTATGGCGGTTCTGCTGCGGATAAGTTATTACCCCCTGGTAGTTTCTTGCGTTTACCTAGCTTGGATGAAAAAGGTTTAGCTTATATTCAGGAAGTCACTTCTAGTCTTGACGCTTGGTATGAGGCAAAGGATAAGATTGCAGAAGCCAGACAGATTATTCTACACAAATTGAATTTACTTGAATGGCTTTCTAATTTTGTCGATCGATTTTGAGAAAATAGGGTAAGGAGATGCCGAACCCCTAATGATTTATCCTATTGTCAATGAGAAAATCTCTATGGATGGAATTTGTACTTTAGCTAATGACAGAGTTTACGATCAGGTTGTTGCTTTACTCAATAGTATTGAAGCTATAGCAGGTAAAGATATGCCTGTTTGTATTTACCCCTATGATGATAATACAGCTAAACTAAGTCTGGAAGTCAGCAAAAGACCTAATGTCCAGTTGTACGATCGATCTGAGTCTATAGAAAGATGGGATAATTTTGCTCAAGCTGCCTGGGATACCCATCCTACTGCTAGCCAAATTTGGCAACAAGCAGGAAGTCAAGGTTATCATCGTTTTGGTACTCATCGCCGTTATTGTGCTTTTGATGCTCCTTTCGATCGCTTTCTCTATATGGATGCAGATACTCTGTTAATGAGTCCTGTAGATAACATTTTTAATCTCTTAGAAAGTAATGATTGTGTGGTCTATGATTTTCAGCACAAAGACCCTACTCATGTATATGCAGTTGATTCTCCTAAATTAGCAACGGTATTTTCTCCACAACGTATTGCTACAGAAATTTTTTGTTCTGGTTTTTATGCTTCTAAACAAGATCTATTTCCAGAAGAAAGAAGAAATAAACTAGTTAGTGAGCTTAAATTGGGAGAAGCAGAAATTCTCTATCCTATGGCACCAGATCAAACTTTAATTAATTATATGATGATGCGTTCTGATTGTTCAATTTATAATTTAGCTTTGAATTTACCTAAATCAGAACTAACTGGCTGTTGTGTTACTTCTAGCCATTTTAAAAACCAAAGTCAAGTTTTATATGATAAAGATACACGATTAACTTATATTCACTATATTGGTTTATCTTCTAAGTTATTTGCACGAGTTTGTGAAGGAGAAAATATAAACTTTCCCTACAGAGAGTTATTTTTATACTATCGTTATCTCCACGAACCAGACCAACGTCCTCAGTTGACAACCAAAGCTAAATCTTATAATCCGCCTCCAAGTTTGGCAAAGCGATTTATGTCCAAGTTAGGTATTAAGTAATAAGTAGGTAGAAACAAGGCATGCCTTGTCTGTACTGGCGAGTAATTAGTAATCAGTAATCAGTAAGGATATTTTTATGAGTCGTGGTATTTATATTACTGCTAATGATAAAGTAAGCGAGCAAGCGATCGCACTACTAAATAGTATTAGGTTGCACGATCGGGATACTCCAATTATGATGATTCCTTATGATGATAATTATCAGGCGATCGCTACTACCTTGGCAAACTCTTTTAATGTCCAAGTATACCCAGATTTAGATTTTATTGAGCGTCTCTCACAAAAACTTTATACTATTTTTGGTCAAGGTTTTTTTGCTCGTCCCAATCAATTTCGTAAGCAAGCTTGTTGGTTTGGCGAGTTTGATGAATTTCTCTATATTGATACAGATATTGTTGTTTTTGAAAAAATTATCGACAATCTTGATTATCTACAAGAATATGATTTTATTTGTTGTGATTATCAACATTCTGGGGGCATCAAAAATGTATTTACTCCTAAAGTAATTGAAGAAGGTATTTTTACAGCAACAGAATTACAAGATATTTTTAATGGTGGTTTTTGGGCTTCTAAAAAAAACTTAATTACCGAACAAGATTTATACGATACTTTTGCTGAATGTGTTTCCCATCCAGAATACTTCGATTTTTCGCAAAAAACTTCCGATCAACCTATTATTAACTACATGTTACTTAAACGTATCCCTCGACGTTTTAACATAGTTCGTAGACCAGGAAAAGCCCCTGGTAGTTGGGCAGGAAGCAAACATTTCCAACAGCAAGACTATACATTGTTCGATCCCAATACTAACCAAAAGTTACAATACATACACTGGGCTGGAATTAAAATTCAACCAGGCTGTCCTTATTGGAATATTTGGAAGCATTATCGTTATCTTGGCGAAGAAAATCCCCCAGAAGATTTACCAATTCAGTCCAATCAAAATCACCATTATTTAGCCAAAATTATAGATGCATTTAAAAGTATATGGAAAAAATGAATCAATCATCAAATAATATTGTCAATAAAGTAATTAATAAATTTAATTGGGTTTTATTTCGTGAATCAGGCACAATAAAAGTCAGTCCTAAAGTCGAAGTTTATATTGTTTCCTATCCTAAAAGTGGAAGAACTTGGCTAAGAGTTATTTTAGGTAAAATTATTAGTGAAAAATTCAATATAGATGAAAAGTATTTACTGAATACTATTAAACTAACTTTGATGGCTGGTTGTCCTACTATAAATTGGATTCATGATGGTTCAGGATTAGGAGAAGGATATCATTTTCGGAAATTTAAAACTAACAAAGAGATTTTTAGCAATAAAAAAATTATTTTTCTCTATCGAAAACCTCACGATGTTATGGTTTCTTCTTATTTCCATGCTATAAAAAGAATCCAAGAATTTACTAAATTTCAAGGAGACATCAGTGAGTTTATTCGTAGTCGAGGCTATGGAATCAAAAAGTTAATCGCTTTTTATAATGTATGGTATGAAAATCGCCATATTCCTCAAGATTTTTTATTAGTTAAGTACGAAGATTTACACAACAATACTCTTGAAAGTATTAAGCAAGTTCTTGATTTTATTGGCATTAAGGATATAGAGGAAGAGCTAATTACTAGAGCGATTAGTTTTGGTAGTTTTGATAATATGAAAAAAATGGAGTATAACCAAAGCTTAAAAGCTAGCATTATGCAAGCTGGTCAGCAAAATGACAATGAATCTTACAAAGTAAGGAAAGGTAAAATTGATGGTTATAAGGATTATTTAAATCAAACTGATATAGACTATATAGATAGAGTAATCGATCGAATGGGATGTCCCTTTTATCAAAACTAATAGATAGCAGAATCTCTTTTATTCGCTTCTAGAAATTTCAAAATAATTGTTGAATTTCGTAACAAATAAGCTCCTTATACTCATGAAAAAAATCACCAAACCTCAAAAACCTTTACATCGCACTTGGATTCGTTTACTTCCCTATGCTTGCTTTGGTGCAATGGTAATTTCTTTATCCTCAGCAGAAAGTCTTCAATCTACTTGGATTATTTACGTAATTTTGATGTTTACTCAGTTGAGTGTAATTGGTATTTATTTATTGATAACTAAGTTAGCCGAAAAAAAAGCGTTTAATAAGTTCCATAACATTCTCGATAAAATTTAGATATCAAAATGATAGCGAATTGCTCCTGTCTCTGGATCATTCTCGATATTAGCTAATTCTTGTTTTACTGCTTTTTCTAATAATGCTTTTACTTGTTCTACGGGTAATTCCATGGCAATAATAGCTTGCCCAACAGAAAGAACATTATTATGGGCAGCAGCAGCTTTAAGTAAGGTTATGAGAGGATCGGGTTTCTTTTTTTCTACCGAAGTAGAATCCCTAAATTGTTGTCTTTGCTGAGGGACATTAGGGAAGTAAAATGTCTCTTTTCTTGTTGATTTTGCCCAAAGATAATGGTTTCTTTCTTCCACCATAGAAGAAATTAAGAATAAATCTATAAATTGACCTAAACCAAATAAACCAAAAGTACAAAGATAAATTACTCCACTAACATATTTACCAAGATAAAAACGGTGAATTCCGCAACAACCTAAACAGGCCAAAGCCCATAAAATATAGGCAACTCCCTTATTTAGTTCAGGAATTGTTTGTCCTTGTTGTCTCATTGCTACCCTGAAAATTGAGTTTTATAATACAATTATAATTGTAGTTAAAGCTGCTGAATTACTTGCATTGATTATTGCAAGTTTTCTTAAAGATTATATCAATTCTCGAATTATTCAAATATTCTTTACCCCATATTAAAGTGAAACTGATATAAATTAGGCACACTTTAGATATCAAAATGATAGCGAACTGCTCCCGTTTCTAAATCATTATCGATATGAGCCAAACCCTGTTTTAGTGCTTTTTGTAATAACTTTTCTACTTGTTCCACTGGTAATTCTAAAATCATAACTGCTTGACCAAGAGAAAGAACATTATTACGAGCAGCAGCAGCTTTGAGTAATTTCAACATAGGATCGGATTGGCTAGTTTTGGCTGGCGATGATTGAACACCAGTTTTCATCTGTTTTATTAAACTGCTGGTTTTACTTCTAATTATTTCCTCTCCCATATCTGTCCAGAGTAGAAGATGATTGATTTTTGCTTTTTCCTGAAGATAATAATTTTTTTCTTTGACCATATCAGGAATTAAAAATAAGTCGATTACTTGACCAAGACCAAATAAACCAAAGGTGCAAAAGTAAAGTATACCTGTTCCAATTCTGCCTAGATAAAGACGATGAATTCCACAAAAACCAAAAATTCCTAAAGCCCACAAAATATAAGCAATCCCTGTATTAATCCCTTGCTCTTGCTGTCTCATTACAAAAATCACAACTCAGTTGTTTCATATTAGTTTTGATTGTAATAAAAATTATTATGAGATCGCCCTTTATCAAAGAAAACTGTTATTAAAAATTTATAAACTTGCCCAAAATAATCGGCACGATCTCTCAAATTAAACTTTTGGTTTTAACTTAGCTGTCAACTCAGTTTTAATGCGGTTCAAAATTGATTCTTCATCCAAGGAGTCCAAAATAGTTTGAACTACAGCTTTAGGTCCTTGAGGTCCCCAAGATGCACCATTAGCTAAATAGGTTTTGGTTACATGGGCGATCGCATAAGCAGAAACTCCTGCTACTCCTCCTTGAGCAATAGCGATCGATAAATAAGGGGCTAGAGAGATTCCTCCTGTTATAGGGATTGCCAAACCCAAAATCCCTTTGAGGGAACTAAGACCAAAAGTAGCCAATAATTCACTAGCAGTAATACCCCCCATACTCAAAGCAATTTTTTTGAGCAGACTAACGGCTGCCGATTGAGTCATGGTAATGCCATAAAGACGAGATAAGGCAATAATAATAGCCACATCAATCACTGCACCTGTAAAAAGATCGATCGCTGTAACAGGATTAAGAGCCACAGCCATAGCTTTAATCATGACCCCTTTTTGAATTAATCGATCGGCAGTTTCTGAGCGAATTGCTAGTTTACGCTGTATTATTTGCTCGTTAATTTCATCAGCATAAAGCATTGTATTGAGAGCAACTAGAGATTTTCCTTCTCGGTGTAATAGCTCTAAGATTTTTAATTTTAGTGATTCTATTTGCGGTTTACCTTGAGTGCGTTGTATCTTTACCTTGCCGTCTTTTCCCCGCACTCCTTGTACTTCGATGGGAGAAGCAGCCACCATAATAATTTCTGCTGGAGAAATTAGCTGTTTTACCCGTTCATCACAGATTTTTTGGTAAATTGCCTGACGATCTGATTCTGGATACTGGTCTATTTTATTTAAAACTAGTAGAATCGGTTTTCCCGCCTCTCTTAGTTTAGCTAAAGCATCATACTCAACTTTAGTTAAATCTCCAGCAATAACAAATAAAATCAAGTCTACTTGTTTGGCTAATTCACAGGCTAAAACTTCGCGAGTCTCTCCATTAACTTCGTCAATACCAGGAGTATCTATTAGCTGTATTTCTCCGTTCCCGATGCCAGTAGAAAGGGTAAGGCGTTGAACTTGTTGTTGGCTATCTCCTATTTTTTCTGGGGTTAGTTGCCAATTAGCTGTGTTAATAGCTGTTGTCACCCCATGAAGAGGTCCTGCTTGAAAAATTTGTTGACCAAGAAGGGCATTGAGTAAAGATGATTTGCCTCTTCCTACCATACCAAAAGCAGCAATTTGCACTACCGATTGCTCTAGTTTATCGAGCATGGCAGTCAAGCGATCGACTTCGGATTCTAATCCTGTTTGTTCTTCGGCAGTTAAATCCAGATTACGAACTATATTTCTTAGAGCCTGTTGAGCTTTTCGATAGTTGATTTCTGAACTAATCTCATCAAGATTAATTATTGTAGTTTCTAACTCGTCCCATTGCCCAAATTTGTCTGATAACAAAAAACCCCCTGAGTAAAGCCTAATTCTACTTAGAGATTATTTTCCAATAATTACGTATTTTTTCCAGCTATCAATTATTTCTATAGTAACTTAACTATTTTATCCTTTTTCCTTGTCACTCTAACTTAGCCAAAGCATAAATTGTTAAGTAGCATATTGTATTTAAACAACTTCAGTAATGTTGATTTTTTGCTTCTTAATTTTAATTTTAAAAATTAGTAAAAATACTGAACTCAAATAGCAATTTTACAGACTATATTACTATTGTTTCGATTAATTTTGTAGGTACTGATAGTAATATTTCACCTGCAAATAAATTATTTTAGGTGTTACTAAATATAGTTTATTTACGTGGAAATATTGAAGCTTTATCTTTACGTTAATGTGCGAGGATTGAACGGTTATGGATGTCTCCTAGACTGATACAGTTATAGATAGGAGATTTCATGGGACTTTCATTACCATTAAAAGTAGCAGGTATAACTGCTGCCATTGTGACTACTTTATTATCTTGTCGACCTATTCAGGCAGTTTCTTTTGAAGAGACAGAAGTAGACCAAAGCGATTTTGTTGTAGTTGCTGCACCTTATCGTCATGGTTACAACTTGATGATAGTAGAACAAATGCCAGGGGAAAGAAAATGCTGGAGTGAAAATGGAGTAAATCCGGTTTCTATAGATCCCCTACTGCTTAATTTTGATTTTACCGACTCTTGTAAACGTAGCGTTGATAGTAATGGCTATTCTGTGCGTTTGGATGGTCAAGATTACGGAATGGATTATCTACTTAATATCGTTGAGAAGAATGGAGAACTAGAATTAGTTGCTACTCATCGAGATGCAGATAAACCAGATATAGTAATTGGTAAAACTAATGGTACAGGTGGCGGTTCTTTAAAAATTTTTCTGAATCCAGGTTGGCGTTTAACTAAACGTACCTACGAGGGAACTACTACCGAACATGTGTACTTGAGCGGGAACTCAGCAGCACAAAATCAATCTGGTCAAAGATGCAATGTAGTAGGGTCTGCTCAATAGGAGTAAAACACCAACCATGCTTGTAATTTACTCTAGATTATTCTAAATGGCAATATAAAGGAGTGGGGATAATCCTACTCTTTTTTTATTTTTTAACAGTTACGAATCTACTAAGATTATGTCTAATCTAAATTACAAAGATCTAGAAAAGAACAACAAGAGTCTTAAGAGATTGGATAGAATGTACAGAGCAAGTTATCTTGTATTAATAAAGAAGTAGACAAGAGAATATATACTGAACCTAGCTTGCTAGTTTGGTAAGTCTCAACCTGCCGTTTCTAGGCAGTCACTTTCAATTGATACTCTAGATTTTAGCAAATTTGGAGTAAATTAAATCATAATTAATTTGCGGGGAAAGATTCTAGGAGATTATTGCACGAATGGGAAAAGTAGTCGGCATTGACTTAGGTACAACCAATTCTGTAGTTGCAGTAATGGAAGGTGGTAAGCCAGTAGTAATTGCTAATGCAGAAGGGATGCGTACAACCCCTTCGGTAGCTGGCTTTAATAAAGATGGAGAATTGGTTGTTGGACAATTAGCGAGGCGACAAGCTGTCTTAAATCCACAAAATACTTTTTACGGAATTAAGCGGTTTATGGGTCGTAGATATGCTGAACTCCAACCAGAATCAATGCGAGTTCCCTACACTATCCGCCCTGATGAAAACGGCAATATTAGGATTCGCTGTCCTCGACTAAAAAAAGAATTTGTCCCCGAAGAAATTTCGGCAATGATCCTACGGAAGTTAGTAGAAGAGGCTAGCCGTTATTTGGGGGAACCCATCACTCAGGCAGTAATTACCGTACCTGCTTATTTTAATGATGCTCAAAGACAAGCCACTAGAGATGCTGGCAAAATTGCGGGATTGGAAGTTTTACGTATCCTTAATGAACCTACATCAGCTTCGTTAGCTTATGGTTTAGATAAAAAGCGTAGTCAAACCATTATGGTATTTGACTTGGGTGGAGGAACTTTTGATGTTTCCATTCTCGATGTGGGAGACGGTGTTTTTGAAGTTAGGGCAACCAGTGGGGATACTCAACTGGGGGGTAATGATTTCGATCGCAGGATAGTAGACTGGTTAGCAGAAGAGTTTCTCACTAAAGAAGGAGTCGATTTACGCAAAGACCGTCAATCTTTACAAAGACTGACGGAAGCAGCAGAGAAAGCCAAAATTGAACTCTCTGGAGTTACGGTAACAGAAATTAATTTACCCTTTATTACCGCTACGGCAGATGGACCTAAACACATTGAAACCAAGCTAACTCGTCCTAAGTTTGAAGAATTATGTGGTGATTTGGTTAGTCGTTTGCGTCGTCCCCTCAAAAGAGCAATTTCTGATGCGGGGATTAGTCCTGTTCAGATTAATGAAGTAGTACTGGTGGGAGGCTCTACTCGGATACCTCTAGTGCAAGATTTAGTTCGTAGTTTTATCGATCTTGAACCAAATCAAAATGTTAACCCTGACGAAGTAGTAGCAGTTGGGGCAGCAATTCAGGGGGGTATTTTGACTAACGAAGTTAAAGATATTCTGCTGTTGGATGTGACCCCTCTATCCATGGGATTAGAAACTATCGGTGGTGTAATGAAAAAATTATTACCTCGTAACACTACTATTCCCGTGCGTCGTTCCGATGTCTTTTCTACTGGGGAAAATAACCAAACTATGGTAGAGGTTCACGTCCTCCAGGGAGAAAGAGAAATGGCAGCAGGCAATAAATCCTTGGGAAAATTCAAGTTAACGGGTATTCCTCCTGCCCCCAGGGGTATACCACAAATTCAGGTATCTTTTGATATTGATGCCAATGGAATTTTGCAAGTAACTGCCAGAGACAAGACTACGGGAAGAGAACAAGGAATCACAGTTCAAGGTGCTTCTAATCTGAGTGATGCAGAGATCAATCGGATGATGAAAGAAGCGGAACAGTTTGCCGAAGAAGATCGAGCCAAAAAAGAACGAGTTGAAAAACGTAACAAGGCTAAAGCTCTAACCGATCAAGCCCAGAGGAAATTAAAAGAAGTTACTCTCGATTTTGGTAGCCAATTTGCTGGTTATTATCGTCGTCGTATCGATATTTTGTGTGAAGAAATCCTCGATAGTCTCAAACAAGATGATGAAAGAGCTTTAGATCGAGCGCAAGCTGATTTGCAAGATGCTTTGTATGAATTGAATCGAGAAATACGCTTGCAGTATGAAGATGAAGAAGACGATGACTTTTTTGGTGCAATTCGCCGAACTTTTACGGGAGAAACAAGCATGATGGACGAAGATTATTCTTACGATCCTCGTCGTTCTAGCTACAGCGATGACTACCCCTATCCCACTGCGGGTGGTTACAACAATAACTACCAAAATGATTATCGCAGTGATAGTCGCGAGCGCACCTATAACAGCTATCAAGAAGATAGTCGGAGCCGAGGTTATAGCAATAACTACCAAGATGATTATGGCAATGATAGTCGCGAGCGCACCTATAACAACTATCAAGAGGATAGTCGGAGCCGAGGTTATAGCAATAGCTACCAGAATGATAATCGCGAGCGCACGGAAAGGAGAGATTCTCCTGGACGCGATAATTCTCCCCCTAGATACAGAGATTCTGAAAATCCATCAAATCGTCGTTACTACAGCAGTAATCGTTCCCAAACTATCCCTTATGAAAATAATTGGGATGAGGATGATGATGAATGGTTCTAAATCAGTAAGCAGTAAGCAGTAAAATTTGACCAATAAACTATAAAGGATACTTTTTTGAGCAACCAATAGGCGATAATTGATGATTAGTAACTATATATCTTAATAACTCTTAATAACTGTCTAAACATTTCGTCAGAATGTTTATAACCATAACAATAACTGATAACTGATAATTGCCATATGCAAAACTTGCGGAACTATTATGAAATTTTAGGTGTTACTAAAAACGCTCCTAGTGAAGAAATCAAAAAAGCCTATCGAACCCTAGCCAGAAAATATCATCCCGATCGCAATCCTGGTAATAAAGCTGCTGAGGAAAAATTTAAAGATATTAACGAAGCTTACGAAGTTCTTTCCGATCTGAGTAAGCGATCGCAATACGACCAGTTTAGTAAAGTTTGGTCAAAAAGGGGCATTGGGGGCAGAAACGGTAAATCTACTACGGTTAATAATTTTGGTAATTTTGCTCGCAATGAACAGACTACGGGTAGAATGGCTACTGCGGAGCGTTATCGTAGTCGAGTAAATACTAGCGATTTTCGCCCAGGAACAACTAAAAGAGAAAGAGTAGTAACTCCTCGCCCTAGTCGTCGAGACATTGAAGCTAAGTTAACCTTGCCCTTGCTTAAAGCTTATCAGGGAGGGAAAGAGCGTATCCGCTTAGAAGATGGGCGATCGCTAGAAGTGGATATGCCTCCTGCTATGATGGATGGTCAACGTATTCGCTTGAAAGGTCAAGGTCTTGAAGGTGGCGATCTATATTTAAAAATTACTGTGGCTCGCCATCCTCTTTTTAGGGTACAAGGGTCAGATATTTACTGTCAAATTCCTGTCACTCCTTCAGAAGCAGCTTTGGGCGGTTTGATTGAAGTACCCACTATTGATGGTTTAGTCAAGATGACAGTACCCGCAGGAGTTCGTTCTGGACAGAGGTTGCGATTAGCGAATAAAGGTTATCCTAATGCTAAAGGCGATCGAGGCGATCAATTAGTAGAAATTCAGATTGTTGTTGCTAAAGAATTAACTACAGAAGAAAAAGAATTATATAAAAAGCTGCAAGCAGTTACAACTTTTAATCCCCGTAAAAATTTGGTTACTTGGTAATAATTAAGCTATTAGTTATTAGTTATTAGTTGTTAGTCAATAAAAAATTGTGCTTCCTAGAAGATATAAAAAATTAAAACAAGTTCTCGCTCGAAGACAACCAGATTTAACAGTTTTAACGGAAGATGTCCATAAACCCCATAATCTTTCAGCAATTATGCGTACTTGTGACGCAGTAGGGGTATTTTCTATTCATGCCGTAAATAGTCATATTCAGGAAGTGCCTACCTACAGTCAGGTTGCCCAAGGTAGTGAAAAATGGGTTGATCTCCACACTCATCCCGATATCACAACAGCTATTAAACAGCTACACCAAGAAGGTTGCCAAATTTACGCTGCTCATTTAAGTCAAGAAGCAGTAGACTATCGCCAGATTGATTATACTCAACCTACCGCCATTCTCTTAGGAGCAGAAAAATGGGGAGTTAGCTCAGAAGCAGCCAAACTAGTAGATGGACACATTATTATTCCTATGTTGGGAATGGTAGAATCGCTGAATGTTTCGGTTGCTGCTGCTGTTATTTTATTTGAAGCACAACGACAAAGACTAGAAGCAGGTTTATATGATCGAGTCAGGCTCGATCGATCAACTTATCAACAAACCATTTTTGAATGGGGTTATCCTAAAATTGCTGCCCTACATCGTCAGCGGGGGGAAGCTTACCCTCTTTTGGGAGAAGAAGGGGAAATTATCAGGTGACAGCCTCCTACGCTGACTACTCCGCATTACAGATGAAAATATTAGAGTTATTAACAACAGTAATTACCTATTAATTCACTATTTTTTGGCTATTTTCGCTAAATCGCGTAGTATCTTACCAAGGCAAAAGACTACCATCCCAAGAGAAAAAGTTACCGCTATCTTCTATCTTTAAATCATCTATTACTGCTAACAATTGATTAACTGTTTTTTCTACTGAAAATAACTTCTCTGGAGGGACATTTTTTTGGAAAGGCTGAGAAAGATTAGTATCGGTTGTGCCTGGATGTAGAGTTACTACGATCGTTTTAGGACATCTCCTACTATATTCGATCGCGGTTGTCCGCATAAACATATTTAAGGCAGCTTTAGAAGCACGATAACCATACCATCCCCCTAAACGATTATCGCCAATACTGCCAATTTTTGCCGAAATGCTGGCAAAAATACTAGGGTCTTGATGGCGGAATAAAGGCATTAAATGTTTAGCTAGCAGTACTCCACCGATACTATTAACTTGAAAATAACGAATTAAAAGATCTGGTTCGATTTGTCTTAAGCTTTTTTCTGGCTGTAACTTTCCTTCATGGAGAATTCCTACACAGTTAATCACAAAATGAAGTTGTTTTACTTCTGTACTAATTTTGTTAACGCTCTCTGCAATTTGTAATTCTTCTGTAATATCTACTGCCAAACACTGTAATCTGTCAGAATGTTGGTGAGCCAAAGTAAGTAATTCAACAGCAGATTCTGGATTACGATAGGTAGCAAAAATTTTAGCCATAGCTTGATTTGCTAACAGTTGTGTAACAAAACCCAAACCAATACCTTGACTTGCACCTACCACTAAAGCATTAGCTCGATCGATTTTTGACAATACAGACATACTTAAAAACAATTTCTAAACCGATCTCATCATTACATTTGTTTACAAATCTTGGCATTTAACCCAGTTATTACCGTAATCTGACAAATGTTATCTTCTTGTTTCCTTCCCATCTATAAAATACTGAAATTACATGACTGTTGCTCCTCATAAAAAAGCTAAAGCCCTTAAACCTAATAGCCGTCGTCCAGCCAAGGAATTATGTAGTGAGTGTGGACTTTGTGATACTTACTATATTCACTACGTAAAAGAAGCTTGTGCTTTTCTCAATCAACAGATAGCAGAATTGGAACAACAAGCCCATGGACGCAGCCGAGATTTAAAGAAAGAAGATGATTGGTATTTTGGTGTGCATCAAGATATGATGGCAGCGCAGAAAAAACAACCCATTGAAGGGGCGCAGTGGACTGGAATTGTAAGTACCATTGCTTGCGAAATGCTGAACCAAGGTTTAGTAGAAGGGGTAGTTTGCGTACAGAATACTGAACAAGACCGCTTTCAACCCATGCCAGTAATTGCCAGAACTCCAGAGGAGGTATTAGCAGCAAAAGTTAATAAGCCTACTTTATCACCTAATTTATCAGTGCTGGAAGAAATAGAGCGATCGCAAATGAAGCGATTGTTAGTAATTGGTGTTGGTTGTCAAATTCAGGCACTAAGGGCAGTAGAAAAAGAATTAGGTTTAGAAAAACTCTACGTATTAGGTACTCCCTGTGTCGATAACGTTACTCGCGCAGGACTACAAAAATTTCTCGAAACTACCAGTAAGTCTCCCGATACAGTCGTACATTACGAGTTTATGCAAGACTTTAGAGTCCATTTTAAACATGAAGATGGCTCGATCGAAAAAGTACCTTTCTTTGGACTAAAAACTAATCAACTAAAAGATGTCTTTGCTCCTTCTTGTATGAGTTGCTTTGACTATGTTAACTCTCTAGCAGATTTAGTAGTAGGTTACATGGGTGCGCCTTTTGGTTGGCAATGGATAGTAGTACGTAACCAAACAGGGCAACAAATGCTAGATTTAGTTCAAGATCAATTAAACACTCAGCCTGTTATGTCGAAAGGAAATAGAAAACAAGCTGTGCAAAATAGCATCCCCGCTTACGATCAAGGCGTTACTCTACCTATGTGGGCAGCAAAATTGATGGGAGTAGCGATCGAAAAAATTGGACCTAAAGGTTTAGAATATGCCCGTTTCTCGATCGATTCTCACTTCACTAGAAATTATCTTTATATCAAACGCAATCATCCCCAAAAATTAGACGATCACGTGCCAGAATATGCCCAAAAAATTGTCGAACAATATAAGCTGCCTGAATAGTTAGTTATTTATAAGTAGTTTTTATTATCCTCTTGTCTAGGACAATCAATTATATTGTCAGGATTACATATGAATTACAATAACTACAACTATCGAAATAATATCAATTCCCAAAAATAACGCTACAAATCAATCTCCCAGTCCCCTAGTCACCTAGAGCATCAATTCAGTAATGCCAAAATCCCTGATTAGGTGAGAGGGGGAGTATGGTCAGCTTTCAGGGGTATGATTTTAAGATTTGACGGTTGAGACGGGCAGAGGAAGCGGAGGAAGCAGAGGAAGCAGAGGAAGCAGAGGAAGCAGAGGGGGAAAACCCCATTCTTTCGTTCCAACTAGGTTAAGATTTTCAACTTTATTAAAAACCTACCCTTGTGAGACACTTCCCTCTCCCTCTCAATTGATGATTGTTCTTGATTACTGAATCGCTGTTCTAGTCACCCAGTCTCCTCATCTGTAGTCAATTTAAAGCGAAATGGTATAAGTTGTGGTGCTGGTGGCATAATGATTCTTTCCTAATTCAGATAAGAAATTAAGTAAAGATTTATCAAAAACAAGTATTTATAACTAGACTGGGTAGTATAAATTATATATCTAATAATATGCTATTTCTAGGTGTGGAAGGGAAGTCATGTTAAAAACTGCATATCTATTATTTGGGCTTGCTCCATTTTTATATGGTACATCTGTTGCCCAAGCAGAGTCTTTAAGTAACGAATTTAATGTTTTAAAATCTGCAATAAATTTAGTCGATCGTCCTGTCAAGGATAATTTGGAGTTATTTTCGCAAACAAGCTTCAGAAATGAAAATAATTTTTCTTTATTGTCCCAAGTAAATTTTAAAAATTCAGTTGACAAGCAAATTGGTCTCGAAAAAGCTTTAACTGAAATAGCTAGTGCTAAACAAACAAATAAATTATTTACACCTCAAAAAACCCCGAAAGAATTAGCTAAAATCGCCAAAAAATCGTCAGAACAAACTAATTTACCAGCAGCATCAGCGGAAACAGGATTACTCAATTATCAAACTACAGCAGAAGGTTTAGATAAGATTATTTCTGTTAATAATTATCTGGTACAATCCCCCAATGTTTCTCAATTAAGAGATGTACAACCAGGAGATTGGGCTTACGAAGCATTAAGAAGTCTGGTCGAGCGATATGGTTGCATTGTTGGTTTTCCCGATCGAACCTATCGAGGCAATAAAGCCCTTACCCGCTATGAGTTTGCTGCGGGTTTAAATGCTTGTTTACAACAGATGGAAAGGTTAATTGCCTCTTCAGAAGCAGTTATCCAGGAAGATTTAGAAACCCTACGCAGATTAACTCAAGAATTTGAAGCCGAACTAGCAATTATTGCAGGGCGAGTAGATAATCTAGAAGGACGAGTTGCTTTCTTAGAAGATCACCAATTTTCTACGACGGTAATTATGAACGGAGAGGTGATTTTTGCCCTAGCAGATGCTTTTGGAGGTGGACCTCCTGGTGGATGTGAAGAATTAAACCTAACTCTAAAAAATGGTAGTGCTGACGTAGTTAACTGCGGTATTAGAGAACAACAAGAAGATGGAAGTGATCGTTTGATATCTACTGCTGATGACCCAGAGACTAATACGGTCTTAGCTTACCTAGCACGCTTAGGATTACAGGCATCTTTTACTGGAAAAGACCGCCTACGTATGTTTTTAACTACTGGCAACTTCGATAATGGTGGTTTTACTAGTCCTGAGGCACTCAATACCAACGGTCCTCGGCTCAGTTATCAAGCTGGACTAGAAAACCAAGTTGTTCTAGATATTGTAGAGTATCGCATTCCTGCTTTTGATGACCGAGTTGCATTCTATGCTTCTACTTTTGGTTTTGCTTTGAGCAATGTTCTCACTTCTAACTCTCCTTACTTTGATATTGGACGCGGAGCAGTTTCCCGTTTCGGACAACTCAATCCTATTTTTAGAATTGGAGGGGCGATGAATGCAGGGGTAGGATTTGATTGGTTAATTAGCGAACCTGTTCGTTTGCAATTCGCCTATGGAACAAGAGATAGTGGCGATCCTGAGGGTGGCTTTTTCGGTGCAGATCACAGTACGCTGGGCGTGCAATTCTTGGTGCAGCCCACAGATAATCTTGTTACGGGCATAACCTATGTTAATGCTTATTCAAGTGATGGTACTTTAGGGACTTTTACTGGTAGTGTTAATGCAGAAACTAATGGTTTATGGTCTGGAGGAAGGCTTCCTAGTGCAGAGGGTGGAGGAGCTTTTCCTGGTGCAGGAATAGAACTTGGAGATTTTCCTGCTCAAATCAATGCTGTGGGCGGAACTCTACAATGGCGTTTTAGGCAAAATATGACCTTTGGTGCTTCAGCAGCTTATACTTTTACCAACTTTCTCAAAGAAATTCCTGAGTTTGACTTAGATGGCGCTCCTGGGATTGGGAATCCCCCCGTGGCTGGAGAAAAACCTTTTGGGAACACCCTTACTTATCAATTTTCTCTAGGTTTTTCCGATCCTTTTGGTCGTGAGGGAGACCTATTTGGCTTTATTTTTGGTATGCCTCCCAAATTAGTTAATTCTGGTCCCACCACAGCAGGTCAGTCAGTACCTTTTTCCGAACAGGTAATCAATAATGAGGAATTAGTCACGATTACTGATAACGATCCTCGAACTTTTCTAAGAGCAGATCCAGATAATGGCGATCCTAATAATGGTAATTTAAGACCTGAAGGAACTCCCGAACAATTTGGACGAGAAGACGAAGCGACTTCCTTGCACTTTGAATTTTTCTATCGTTTTAGAGTTAACGACAATATTTCGATCACGCCTGGCTTTTTCTTTGTTACCAATCCAGGGCATATTGAGGATAATGATACCCTTTACGTTGCCACTATCCGTACTACTTTCCGCTTCTAATGAGGATTTAAATTCTCTTGACTTTAGGTTGTGAAACTCAACTCATAACTTAAAGTTTTTTATGCTTTTTTACTTATCTCATTGATTAGGAATCAGCTATGTAGGTAGTATACTATTACCTTTTATTGAGTTGAGCCACTCTACCCTTTAGAAAAGGGTAGATTCAGGCTGAGAGTCATAACTAGCTTGTAGCCCACTCTGGCTTATCTGGCTAACTGTTCTCAGCTAATGGTCAAACTGCTCTGAGGAGGAATGACACCGCCTACTTTCAGACTCGCTTACTTGTTCGCAGTTTCTAAGAAATGCTTGCCATGCTGACCTTAAGATCGGCTCCGACCTGTTCCACTCTTGTTGAGCAGATTGCAATAACAAGTTATCTTCGTCATTTACGTATCTCGCTAGATAAGCACTGAACAAATCACGGTGCATCATAAAACCACTACTATCCTTATGCACTCTTTGAGACAGAGTTTTCTTGATACGTTTCCCGTTCAGATGAGTTTGTGATAGAGCAGTTTTTCTAGTCGAGAATTTTTGGAAACTTCCGCCAGCATTTTCAGCTTTGCGAGCAAGTTCCGATTGGACAAAACCAGGAGATTTAGCTGCTATAGCTTTGCCATATCTTTTCTGCCATCCTTTGACCGAAACATTTTCAGTTTTAATATATTTCCCATGACGCAAAATCTCGTTGACTATTTTCCTGTTTTGAGACTTAGCATAAGCTGCTTTTCTACGTTCTAGTTCACGTTTTTTAGCTACTGTCTTCAGAAATACAGGCACAATAAGCACTCTATCGGTTCTGCAACTGTCCATTTAGTCTGGATTCCGAAGAGAAGAAAGCCTGTTTTAGTTGGAGAAGTCAAATTACGCTTAAGTCAAATTATTACTGAAGTTGCTAACGAAAAAGAGTGGCTAATTAAAGCCTTAGAGATTGCACCCAATCATGTTCATGTATTAGTCGAACACGATCCGAAAACACCCATTAATTCCATAGTCAAAGCTTTTAAAGGTCGTTCGAGTAGATATCTTAGACAAGAGTTTCCTCATCTTCTTAAACTGCCTACACTTTGGACTCACTCTTATTTTTATGACACCACAGGCAAAATTAGTACCGCTAAAATAATCGAGTATATTAATGACCCTCATCACTCATGACACGGCAGTTAAAAGTGGAGGGGCTGTCGCCTGTGGTTTCCCAGGCGTTCAAACGCCCCGTCTCGTGTCGCGTTTCCACCCCGATATAAATACCGCTTCGCTTCGGGGCTACCACGCCTCCCGTCCCCTATCGTGTCTGCAATCTGTAGCAAACATTTAAGTATTTCATATTAGTTTGCCCACCCTAATTACAAGGTATAAGCGATCGAGATAAGTCAAAGTTTAAGAACATCCTCTAAATTAATTCTCTTTCCTGCTTCAGTAACAGGTAATCTGGTATTAATTGCTAATCGGTAGAAATGATTAAATCTTGTCCTTTCTGCCCAACTAGGTAAAGTTTCTTGACGCTTAGTGATAAAAGTTTTCTGGAAATTAGGATAGGCTTCTCCTGTTTCTGGGTTACGACTAATAACCACGCAGCGTTTACAGGGATTGACTCCCATAAATTGAACATTTCCAACCTGAAAATCAACTGTCTTGTCTGCCTTGGTAAAAAGCCGATCTTCCCAGAAAGCAGGTACACCAGCAATTTCAATATTGGCACGAAAGCGTAAACGAACTTCTTCTACATCTAAACCAGGATACCAAGAAGCGATCGCCTCTAGGGTGGCAGTACTAATAATAGTTGGGCCAGGAGAAACGGTATCATCAGGAAAACCTAAAGTAAGATTTTGTTTGACTCCCACAGGAAGAGCAAAATAATTACTTAGCCAATTTTCTAGGTCATTTCGTTCTGTTTCTAATTTAAATGTTGCTTGATTCTGACTATCTTGTCTAATTAAAGAGACAGTTTTTGTTTCTAAATCGAACTGAGAACGTAAACTATGAACTTTTTGATTCCGTTTGCCATTAACAAAGCGATCTGCTTGATCAAATATGGCAAATTCGCGATCGCCTTCGATCGCACCACTAGCTAAAATGGTTATACTTTCGACTTCAACCCGATCCAAAGATTTAATTGGATAGATAAATAACTTAGAAACATAGGGAGTTGCGGAACTCATAGGTAATTAATCAATAATTGTAGGGGCGAATTGTAGGGGCGGTTTGCGAACCGCCCCTACAGATTAAACTCGACTACCCCTTTCAGCATAGTGAATTAGCTGACCTAATTTTTGCCTGAGGGTGTCTAACCCTAAACGCTCACTAGCAGAAATAAATACACCTAAAGGAAATTCTTCTTTTGCTTGAGCTAGAGTATCACTATCTACTTGGTCTAGTTTATTAAAAGCCATGAGGATTGGTCCAGGACTGATAGGCATTTCTCCTAAAATTTTTGTAACTGAGCGAATCTGACTTAACCAAGCAGGGTGTGATAGATCGACTACATGAATTAAGGCATCTGCTTC
>JBFRWE010000036.1:0-6232 GCA_051439345.1 Xenococcaceae cyanobacterium | reverse complement strand
GTGGGACTCTGAGGTGTTGGTTATTTACTCTAGCTAACGCCTCTTTCATCAATTACAATACATTGAATCTTATAGTATTAACCTCAGCCAATTTACTAAACTATGTTTCAGTCAAATAGCCGATTAAGTATATTCGTGGATCAATTAATGAGGGGGTTAAGAGTTATGAGCTTGGGCTTTTACATTATATTTTTTTGCCAATCTTGATGATTTCTCTCTCTTGAGATTCAATACTCTCGGTAAGCTTAAATTGAACTAATGCCCTAGCAAGATTATGTTCTGGGTATTTGGTTTTAAAATAAATATCTCCTTCTAAATAGTCAGTAAAAAATCTTAACCCTAACTCAAAAGCAATTAAACGAATTCCATCATATAGATATTCGTAATCGTCTTTTGTCAGGAAATCTTGAGCTACAGAAAGATATCCTTGTAAAATAGCTTGAGCCATTTCTAGTTCAAAACGTACTTTTTCCCAGTCTTTAGTCTCTTCTCCGAGAATGTTACACCCCGATCGCAAACAATCGCCAATGTCATAATGAACTAAGCCTGGTTTAACCGTATCTAAATCAACCATGGCGATCGCTTTCCCAGTATTTTTATCCATCATAATGTTATTAATCTTGGGATCGCCGTGAATTGGGCGTAGTTGCAATCTACCTTGAGCTTTAGCATTTTCTAAAATATTGACGCAATCAGCACGGCTTTCGATGAATTTGAGACAATAACTCACTTCAGCAGATGATTTTATCTTATTTGTCTCTAAAATCTCTTGATAGTGTTGAAAATAGCTAGGTGTAATGTGAAAGCCTTTTAAGGTATCTGCTAACTTATCTATAGATAAATCACTAATAAGATTATGAAACGTTCCTAATCCATAGCCAATTTCTTGAGCATGGTCTAAATCTTGAATAATGTCAAAAGATTGAGCATTATCAATAAAACTTATCGCTCGCCAAAAAGAGCCTTCTCGATCTCGCCAATGGTTTTGATTACTGTTTGTATAAAGTACATAGGGAACTTGCCAATAATAACAGTTGTTATCTAAATTATTAGCTAATTTTTGTCGAACATGATCGCTAAAAGTACAGATATTCTGCATCACCAATTCTGGCTGCGAAAACACTTGAGTGTTAATTCGTTGCAGAATAAAATGTTTTTCCGCAGAATTATCTAGAGTTACCAGAAAAGTGTTATTAATATTACCATGCCCATATTCTTGGATGTCTATTATTTTTCCCTGGGGTTTAAATCGCTCGGCGATGGTAATAAGATTATTCAAAATAGCACCTCTTTTTAGGTAATAGGTAATAGGTAATAGGTAACAACTAACCACTAATAACTAACCACTAAACACTCAAGAATCCAATCGATCGAACAAGGTAGCTAAGATAGTGTTAGAAAATAAAAATCCTTCAGGATCGCTTAGTTTTAATCTCTCTTCTCCGTTTATCTCTAAAAATTCTACCCAACCTCGATCGCGATAGGGTTGTAAACAGGTGCAAATTTTTGCTTTGATTTCTCGATCGAATTGAGCTAAGCTAACTCCTTCTGCTAAACGCAAACCTAACATTAAAGTTTCCAAAATATAGTCTGTCTCTGAAGTTACGGGTACATCCATAATTCCCCCTGCTTCTACCCAAGCATAATATTCTCTTCTGGTGCGGGGACGAGTAAATCTTTTGCCTTCTACATAACTAGCTGCACCCATACCAAACCCATAGTAAAGTTTGTTTTCCCAATAAACTCGATTATGACGACATTGATATCCTTTCTTAGCATAATTAGAAACTTCATAATGTTGATAGCCTGAATCTGTGAGCATTTGTTGTGCTAGCCTATACATAGCTGCTGTATCCTCATCAGTAGGTAGAGGTTTAATTCCTGGTTGATATTGTTTGCCAAAAGCGGTAACAGGTTCAAGGACTAAATCGTAACAAGAGATATGTTGAGGTGCTATTTCTATCGCTTGTGCTAAAGAATCTTGCCATTGTGGGATTGTTTGTTGGGGTAAACCCGAAATTAAATCTAGACTGAAATTAGCGATCTTTGCTTGCCTAAATAGTTCGATCGCGCTAAAAATATCTTTAAGAGAATGCGATCGACCACAAATTTGCAATAACTCAGACTGGAACGCCTGTACTCCCAAACTAAACCTGTTGACTCCTACGGCTAAATAGTCTTGTAACTGCTGACGATTAAAAGTTCCTGGATCGATTTCCATAGAGATTTCTGCATCTGCTGCTATCCCCAACTTAGTGTCAACTTGCTGCAAAATTCTAGCGAGTAAAGTTGGCGGAAGTAGAGACGGAGTACCCCCTCCAAAAAAAACAGTATTTAAGTTGACTGTTGATAATTTAACTGTCTCAAGTTCTCGACATAACCAATCAACATAATCCGTTACCATTATTTGAGTAGAATTAGAAACACCATTACCTAATACCGAAATAGGAAAGTCGCAATAGTAACAACGACGACGACAAAAAGGAATATGAATATAGGCAGCAGTAGGAATAGTATTAAACAAAATATTGATTACTTAAAACTCGCTTTTGGGTAAATAGCTATTAACTATTAGACTATGAAGAATTTTGTTAAATAATTAGATTGAACTACTTAAAACTAAATAATTTGACAACATTGTCCTAGATATAATATTAAGAATTAGATTTTCCATACTAACTAAGGCTGTAAATTGATTAAAGTAATCATAAAGCCGTATTCTGATTTTTTCAGTTCATATATCTTATTTCAACTAAAACAATGGTTGACGTCATCATAATTATAATTTGTATCATTGCAGCGATAAATGTCGGTTTTGACTGCGTTAAATTGCTGCCAGAGGACATTATCGACCAAGTATCTGATTTTGGTGCTTTACGGATAGTAATCGCTGGTTTTGCCTCTATTATCGGTTTAGGTATAGGAGTGGTTGTTCAAACTACTTATCGACGCTTAGAAGCTCAAATACGCAATACACCCATCGAAATAATTTTAACTAGAGCAGTTGGTTTAGTGATTGGGTTGTTAGTGGCTAATTTAATGTTAGCTCCAACTTTTCTTTTACCTATACCCAAAGAGTTCGGTTTTGTTAAACCAATGATTGCTATCTTAGGTAGTGTCATGTTCTCCTATTTGGGTATTGGTTTGGCAGATACCCATGGTCGTGTCTTTCTGCGCCTGATTAATCCCAATAGTGTGGAAACTATGCTCTTGGCAGAGGGAACTTTACAGCCTACATCGACTAAAATTCTAGATACTAGTTCTATTATTGATGGTCGTATAGAAGAATTGCTCAAGACTGGTTTTATCGAAGGGCAAATTCTGATACCCAAATTTGTTCTACAAGAATTACAACAGTTAGCAGATGGTAGCAACGATCAGAAACGAGTGCGGGGACGCAGAGGATTGGATATTCTCAATACTATGCAAGATTCTTTTCCCGAGCGCATTGTGATTAATAATGCTGATTATGAAGAAATTAACACCGTCGATGCTAAGTTAGTACATCTAGCTCAAGAAATTAATGGTACTCTCATAACCAATGATTACAACTTAAGTAAAGTAGCTAATTTACAAAAAGTTGTCATTCTCAATGTTAATGATTTAGCTAAAGCAATACGTCCAATTTACTTACCAGGTGATAGTTTAGAGTTAAAAATTCTTAAAGAAGGTAAAGAACCTCAACAGGGAATTGGCTACTTAAATGATGGAACAATGGTCGTAGTAGATGAGGGCAATACCTATGTAGGTGGAGAAATTAGGGTAATTGTTACTTCAGCTTTGCAAACTTCTGCAGGTAGAATGATTTTCGCGAAACCATTTTTGGAAAATTATTCTAAGGCTCTGAAATAATAAACTTCTTGCCAAAGTCTTTATTAAACAGTTTACAAAGACAAGGGAGACAAGAGTGTGTTTTTTAGATTTGAAGGTTGAGATGAGCAGAGGGAGCAGAGGAAGAAGAGGGGGATGGGGAGGAAAAGCCAATTCTTTCGTTCTAATTTTAGTCAAGATTTTCGACTTGATTAAAAACATACATCTGAAAGGGGGACAATTAGAAAATATCGCTGCAAAGTTAGGTAATGCTTCATCAATAGTCAGGATATTCTCTTTTCTCATTTGCTTGATTTTACTTTGGTTGCCTTTGGCTACACCAATATATTTATTGTTTAATAAAGATTCTAATTTAGTGACAATCTTAACTATGGGATTGTTATTTATTGAGTTTTTATTTTTACTGCAATTTTGGGGGAAATATATTTATCAAGAGACCAATTTATTAGCCAAGTATGGCTTAGTTTGGACAAAAAAAAATGGTGTTGACTGTATTAATGGTTTAGCCCTTGGTTTCTGTTTTTGTTGGGGCTTATTTATTCTTGAAGCCATTTTGGGTTGGGTCAAGTTTAATACTCCTTCAGTTTTTTTAGTAAGGATAGTTGCCGAAGGATTTCTGAGTGCGTTGGGAATTGGTTTGGCCGAAGAGTTATTTTTTCGTGGTTGGATACTAGGAGAGCTACAAAGAGATTATCAAAAAGCAAATACAGCTTGGATTAATGCTGCAATTTTTGCGACCGCTCATTTTATTAAACCAATAGCAGAAATAATCCGTACTTTTATTACTTTTCCTGCTCTATTTATTCTCGGTTTGACTTTAGTCTGGGCAAAATGGAAACATAACAATCAACTGGGTATTTCTATTGGTCTTCATAGTGGGTTAGTTTGGGGTTACTATATTCTTAATGTTGGCCAACTGTTGCAATATACTGAGAAAGTTCCTGCTTGGGTTACAGGTATTGACGGCAACCCGATTGCAGGTTTGATGGGATTATCTTTTTTGAGTGTATTAGCTTGGTGGATGAGGAAAGCAGGGGAGCAGAGGAGCAGAGGAGCAGGGGAAGCAGAAAGGCAGAGGGAGAAATAAAAGGTTTTTATTCTAGCTACTTAATTAATTAAAATGCGATCGCAAAAACAAAAAATTGACCGGGGAACACCAGTCACTGCAGACACCGTCGTTTCACGGCAGTGTAACGGTGACTATTCTAAAAATAAATTATTAGTTATTGGATGGCGAGAAATTGTTGCTTTACCCAACTTAGGTATTACGGAAGTTAAAGCCAAAATAGATACAGGAGCTCGTTCATCTGCTTTACACGCTTTTCATCTGCAAAAATTCCAGCGAGATGGGCAAGAAATGATTCGCTTTCAAGTTCATCCCTATCAGCGAGATAGTAAGCATACTGTTACCACAGAAGCCCAATTATTGGAATATAGAGAAGTACGCAACTCTGGCGGAGACGCTCAACTTCGTCCCGTAATCCTTACTAATGTAGAATTAGGCGGTAAGAAATGGGAGATTGAACTTACTCTAACTAATCGTGATGTGATGGGATTTCGGATGTTACTCGGTAGACAAGCAGTAAGGGCTCGATTTCTTGTCGATCCAGGCAAATCATTTATTCAAAGTCACCAACATCAAGAACAATATTGACTACTCACCCGCATGAATGACGGGTGATTCTAATAAGGAGGTTTTAGGATTTGGCTAAAGCCAAATCCTGAAACCTTTTATCCTTATTAACTGACCACAGTTTAATTCTGTGGGGACAAGTCAAAATGCCCCTAGACACTCGTTCAAGATTTATGCTTCTAAAGCTACTTGAGCTTGTGCTTACTTGTATTATCTTGCGAATTATGTTCCCCGCCGATTGAGCGTCAGCATTGACGTACCAGTTATTTGCGGTTCGATACAAACCACGCTTAGTTCTTCTTCCAGACGGCTTCCAATCACTGGGTTTTTCACCTATTTTTGGCAGATAGTCGCCATCCAAGAAACTAGCTTGGCTGGTGTAGCTTTCTTCAGTTTCGATAAACTGAATCCCATATTGCTCACACATTTGAGCAATTCTGTCCTTGAGTCGCGCTGTGGGGATAGGCACAAACTCAGAATTATTTTTCTGGCCAATATTGATACTATCTTTGTTCCGTTTATTCCAACCAAATATCACAGTACCAATATTATTTTTGAGGCAATGATTAATTACTATTCTCGCTGCTTTGTTGATTCCATCTTTAACTTGTCTATTTCGTTTTTCTGTTATGGCAGCTAGTTTATTATTCCAAAACCCTTGAGGTTTATTTTCTTTAATGGTCGATACCTGTTTGTTGTACCAGCGATTCATTGATTTGATATGTAACCCGTCAATAATAAAGCTAGTACCTACGTTGGATACACAAG
>JBFRWE010000035.1:0-8396 GCA_051439345.1 Xenococcaceae cyanobacterium | reverse complement strand
ATAAAGTTGAAAATCTTAACTCTAGTTAGAACGAAAGAATGGGCTTTTCCCCCTCTGCTTCCTCTGCTTCCTCCGCTTCCTCTGCCCGTCTCAACCGTCAAATCTTAAAATCATACCCCTGAAAGCTATTCCCTGTTCCCTGTTCCCGATCTTAACCATGTAATTAATTTTGCACTACTACTTAAGTTAGTTATTTTTTTAATCTATGATAGTGAGTCAAAAGGTTCGTAAAGCGGTAATCCCTGCTGCGGGTTTTGGTACTCGTTTATTTCCTGCTACCAAAGTGGTTAAAAAGGAATTGTTTCCCATTGTCGATCGCGATGGTAGAACTAAGCCTATCATTATGGCTATTGTAGAAGAAGCAGTCAAGGCAGGAATTGAAGAGGTAGGCATTGTGGTGCAGGAAGAAGATCAAGAATTATTTACCGAGTTTTTTCAGTCACCACCATCACCACAACTTTGGCAAAAACTATCTCCAGAAAACCGCCAATATAGTGAGTATATTCAAGATTTAGGCGATCGCGTAACTATCTTAATTCAAGCAGAACAAGAAGGTTATGGTCATGCGGTATTCTGTGCTAAGGATTGGGTGAATAATGAGCCGTTTTTATTATTATTAGGAGATCACGTCTACACTAGCAATATAGATATTTCCTGCGCTCAACAAGTCATAGATGTATATCAGCAAACAGGTAAAAATACGCTCGCTTTGACAGTAATGTCAGCAGATATTATTCATAAGGCTGGCTGTGTTACAGGCTCATGGCAAGATGCTGATTCTGTTTTAGAGATAACGCAAATCTACGAAAAACCTAGTCTAGATTATGCTAGAAAGCATTTACGGGTAGAAGGTTTACAGGAAAATGAGTTTTTAGGTGTTTTTGGGATGTATGTCTTAGAATCAACAATTTTTAGTTTGTTGGCAGAAGATATTAAGAATAATACGCGCTACAAAGGGGAATTTCAGCTAACAACTTGTTTAGAGAGATTACGGCAAGTTGAAGGCGCGATCGGTTTTTTAGTTAAAGGACAATATTTTGATACGGGTATGCCTTTATTTTATCGGCAAACAATGATTGATTTTTATGAAAACTAAGGAAATGATGCGAATGCGCGATCGCGAGAGCGTGGCAAAAGCAAAAATAGAATCAACAATTATCTTGACTTTCGATTTAGATTTTACTGACCTTTTAGCTTCTAGCTCACATTCGGCAGGTTTAATCTATATGTAGATTAAACCTGCCGAATGTGGGTTAAAAATGTTGTGGAAGATAATAGATCGCTTACCTATTTGTCATTTCTGCTTAATTTTTGCTAGACAGTTATACCGCCGTCAATATTAATAACAGAGCCTGTAATATTAGATGCTCTGGGACTAGCAAGAAAAGCAGCGAGTTCAGCGATTTCTTCTGGTTTTCCATATCGCTTAATTGCAGTCATTGCTGTTAGGGTTTCGCCAAAAGCACCATCAGCAGGATTCATGTCTGTATCAATGGGGCCTGGTTGAATAACATTGCTCGTAATTTGGCGATCGCCCAAGTCTCGCGCCCAGCTTTGGGTCATTATTTTTACCGCAGCCTTACTCATAGCGTAAAGCGAACCACCAGGAAACGGCATAAAATCAGCATTAACACTACCAACAGTAATAATCCGTCCTCCTTCTGGCATAGATTTGACCGCTTCCATCGTGGCAGCAAAAACGGCTTTCACATTAACTTTTTCGGTTCGCTCGTAATCTTCTAAAGTGCTTTCGGTAATTGACTTAAGCTCAAAGATTCCTGCATTATTTATGAGTATATCAATAACTCCAAACTCCGATACAGCTTTCTGAATTGCTTTCACTACATTTTCTGCTTGCATCGCATCAGCTTGAATTGCTAATCCTTTGACACCTTTAGCTTCAATCTCTTGAACCATAGATTGAGCTTCAGCTTGAGACTTATGGTATGTAATAGCAACGTTTGCTCCGTTTTCTGCCATTTTTTTAGCAATTGCTGCTCCAATTCCTCTAGTACCACCACTAATAAAAGCATTTTTCCCTTGTAATTCAGTCATTTTAAAATCTCCTAATTATCTCAGTTGTTTTTCCTTGAGCTATATTCATTATTACTCGCAAAATCAAGAGTAAGATAAGTATTAATGCGAGATAAATTTGCAAATTTGCGAATATGGATTGGAACGATCTTCGATATGTCAAAGCGATCGCTGATGCTGGAAATGTAGCTGAGGCTGCAAATAAACTTAACCTGCATCAATCAACTGTGTTTCGACGTTTAAATAGTTTGGAAAAAAACCTAGGAGTAAGATTGTTTGAAAGATTACCTAGTGGTTATGTAATGACAGAAGCAGGGGAAGATTTTTGTCAGGCAGCAGAGCGCATTGAAGCTGATATTTCTGCTTTAAATCGCCGTATTAGCGGACAGGATATGCGTCCTAGGGGCATAATTAGAGTTACAATGGCTGATGCTTTATTAGTTAAGCTTTTATCTCCTTGTTTAGCGGAATTTCGGCTTAAATATCCTGAAATTGAGCTTGAAGTATTAGTCTCTAAAGATGTATTGAATCTAACTAAGCGCGATGCTGATATAGCAATTCGTACGACAACAAAGCCTTTAGAAACACTAGTAGGACGAAGAGTTTCGAGTGTAGCTATGGCGGTTTACGGCTCTAAGGAATATCTTAAAACTCACCCTAATTTAAGTAATTTAAATCGGCATGACTGGGTTGGTTTTGACGAAAGTGTAATTGATTCGGCAACTGCCCGTTGGTTAAAGCAGACTATTCCAGATATCAAATTGCAGTATCGATTCAATACCTGTATAGGCATACTAGCAGCAGTCAATGAAAATGTCGGATTAGCCTTATTGCCATGTTATTTGGGGGATAGCGATCCTAATCTTATTCGTGTTAGCTTGCCAATTCCTGCATTAGAAAAAGAGTTATGGATTTTAACTCATGAAGATTTGCGATATGTTACTCGCATTAGCACTTTTATTGATTTTGTCGCGTCTTTTCTAGCTCAGAAAATTGATTCGCTCGAAGGACGGAAAAAATGATCCTTAGCTTCATGGTTTCTCGGACAGCCAATCTTTATAAATATATTGGACTACACTATCTTCTTGATTTGAATTAATTACTTCGGTGGCAATTTGTTTTAATTCGTCGATCGCATTACCTACAGCAATAGAGCGATTAGCTGCTTTGAACATAGAAATATCATTACCATGGTCGCCAAAAACAATAATTTCGCTTTTTTGCAAGCCATAATTTTCTAATAAAATAGACAGGGCATTGGCTTTAGTACAAGTGCGATCGTGAATAGTAAACCAATACCAACCAGGAAAATATCGATTTTCGTATAGATGTGTTTCGATGCTGCTTGCATATTGTTGATCCACTATAGCTTGCAGTTGTTTTAGTTGGAAAAAACGAGCGATTACGGTCAAACAGACAATTTGTTCTGAAAAGGAAATTCGTAAATCTTTTAGTTGCCTCAATCTTTTGTCTTTTTGTTTGACTCGATCATTGAGATACCAAAGCATTCCTTGATTAAGGATTTTTTCATAATAAATACGATCTTCTTTGCCGTCAAAACTAGCTATAAAAGGAAGACAGTCGTAGTCTAAAATTAAACCATAAATATCTTCAACTATCTCTGGTTTGATGTGATTAATAATTTCATGATGACCAGTTTCTAGATCGGAAATAAATGCCCCATTGAATTCAATTACAGGAAGATTAAGTTTTAAACCTCTTAAAAGTTCTTGAATAGAGACTAAGCTACGGGCAGTAGCTACAGTAAAAATTAATCCTCGATCTATTAATTCAATCAATGTATGTCTACTAAATGAAGAGAGTGAAGCATCGTTTCTTAGTAAAGTACCATCGAGGTCGGAAACATATATTTTATTGTTCATAAAAATATAGTAAGTAGAATAAGACTTTTAGTAAACTTGTCGTAGCTGATCGATCGGTAATTCCTTCTTGAGCAAAAACCGCCAACTGTAGAGTAATACCCCAGGCATATTCTTCTTTTAGTGGGAGTAAAGCTTGCATAGATTTAAGCTATATAATTGGGTCTACTTCTACCTGCGTTCGCATGGCAGTAGTACCAAAGGCGATCGCTTTTTCAATTATGGTTCTGGCTCTAGTTTGAATATCGGCTATAGTATACTCTTGTTTTGCCTGGAGAGTTTTTGGCAATGCTTCGCTAAAAGTTCCCTCCACAGCAGGATAACGATCGAGTAATAAAGCTTGATCGAGATGAATATGGGCATCTACCAACCTAGGAATTAGTAATTTTCCTTGAGCATCCAGTACTGTCTTATTTATCTCTGGAGTAGATTGAGCAGGAGTAATTTTGCTGATGCGACCATTGTCGATCGCTATATTCCAATAATTTGTTTTACCTGGTAAAGTAGCATTGATAATTTTAAGATTCATCGTAATTGTCAACTAAGCAAGATTTTTAAGGATTTGCTCATTTTAATAACCCAAAATATATGAAGCTATCTTCAATGGATGAAAAGAGCAATAAAACTACTCGATCATTAGTGAGTTAATTGCTATCAACTATGAACTATCAATATTTTAAACAAATACAATATTATTTATTGGAGCAAGTTCACAAATGGCTGGTAAACCAAATCATATAAGCAGACGCAACTTATTAAAAGGAGTCGGCTACTTTGCTACGGGAATAGCTGTTTCTCAGTTAGCTAGTTGCACAAAAAGCGATCGAGTTGCTGAAGAAAATTTGGGAACAGATGATTCTACACTAAATACTGAAGTAACTAGTCAAGAACCAGTCAAACTAGGATTAATAGCTGCTTTAACAGGAAAATCTGCTTTGTCAGGAGAAGCCATTACTCGCGGTTTAGCTGTTGCCATCGATGAAGTAAATGCAAGAGGAGGAATATTAGGCGGAAGACCTATAGAATTAGTTCGTCGCGATGACGAATCAAATCCAGCTAAAGGAGTTGCTGCTGCTAGGGAATTAATCGAACAAGAAGATGTCGCAGTAGTTTTTGGCGGATTAGATTCTCCCGTATCTCTAGCAATGCTACCTGTTTTTCATGAATTAGAAACTCCTTATATGGGAGTTTGGGCAGCAGCTATAGGCATTACTCGTAATAATTTCGATCCTAACTATGTTTTTCGAGTTTCCGCTAATGATAATCTAGTCGATAAATTTTTACTGCGATACGCGAAAGCAACTTACAATGTCAAGAAAGTAGGATTGATGCTAATTAACAATCCTTGGGGAGAATCAAATCAACAAGGATTTGAAGAATGGGCATCTCACTACAACATTAAGATCGCTGGTATTGAGAAGTTTAATGAGGAAGATAAGGATGTTACAGCGCAGCTTACTAGGTTAAAAAACTCTGGTGCTGAAGTTTTGATGTTAGTAGCTAATGCTGCCCCTGCTGCTCAAGTAATGCGCTCGCTCACTCGGATAAATTGGGATGTGCCGATTGTTTCTCACTGGGGTATTTCGGGAGGACGTTTCCCTGAACTAGCAGGCGATATTGTTAATAAAGTAAAATTTGTCCAAACCTATAGCTTCTTTGACACCCAATCGGAAGTAGGAGAAAAAGTGCTCAACAAATTAAATCAAAAATTCCAGTTAAAAGATCCCAGTGAAATTCTTGCTCCTGTAGGGACTGCCAACGCTTATGATGCTCTGATGTTAACAGCTTTAGCGATCGATACGTGCGGTTCGACAGAAGGAGCAGCAATTCGAGAAGCTTTGCTGAATTTACCTCAATACAAAGGTTTAATTAAAACTTACAATAGTCCTTTTACAGACTGTAACCACGATGCCTTGACTGACGATGATTACATCATGGTACGTTGGTCAGGAAATAAAATTATTCCTGTTGAAGCTAAAAGCTAAGAAGCAGAAGAGCAGAGGAGCACTTACAAGGGTATGTGTTTTAGATTTGAAGGTCAAGATGGGCAGAGGAGCAGAGGAAGCAGAGGAAGCAGAGGAGGAGAAGCCCATTATTTAGTCCTAATTTTGGATTAATCTTAGCAAAAGCCCAAAAATTCAACTTTGTTAGTTTTATGGAAGATTTTACTACATTCTACTTTTCTGACAATAGTTTACCAAAACGCCTAGTTTATAAGAAAGGTAGCGGTGCTGCGGTTATCTTGATGCACGAATTACCAGGAATGATCCCTGAATGTGTTGACTTAGCTAGACGACTAGCTGAAAATTTTACGGTTTATATGCCGTTGCTATTTGGAGAACCAAATAAACCTTTTTCCATACCAAAAATGCTGCAATATACGGCTCAAATCTGTATTAGCCAGGAGTTTTATTGTTTTGCTCAACACAAATCTAGTCCTATAACTGAATGGCTAAAAGCACTTTGTAGACAAGCTAAACAAGAATGTGGAGGAAAAGGTGTTGGGGTAATTGGGATGTGTCTTACTGGTGGATTTGTTTTATCCTTAATGGCAGATGATTCGGTAATTGCTCCCGTTGCCAGTCAGCCTTCTCTTCCCTTTGGAATTACTTCTGCTCACAAAGCAGCCTTAGGAGTTTCTCCCGCAGAATTAGATGTTGCTAAAACTAGAGCAAATAATGGTGTTCCAATCTTAGCTTTGCGGTTTTCTGACGATAAAATTAGTCCACCCAATAAGTTTGACACACTGCGCCAAGAATTTGGAGAGGCAACAGAAGTAATCGAAGATAATGCTGAACTATGCTGGAAACGTAATTCCGCTTTGGAAACTATAGAGATTAATTCTCAACCCAATAATCCTTATAATCTTCCCCAGATTTCCCATGCTGTTTTAACCTTAGGATATAGCAGCGAGTCAGAACATCCTGCTAATAGAGTGTATCAGCGTGTGGTTGAGTTTTTGCAGTCACAATTGGCTACAAACTAAAATTTACTTTGACTAAATAGAATAAAAGTCAATGAGCGAACCACCTCAGATCATAGAAACATCTCGTCTCAGATTGCGATTTCCCACGATAGAGGATGCACCATCTATTTTTGAGCAATATGCCCAAGATCGAGAAGTGACAAAATACATGACTTGGAAACCCCATCATAATATTGAAACGACTCAACAATTTTTACAACAGTCGATCGAAGATTTGACAGCGAAAAATTACTATTTATGGGTAATATCGCCGATCGAAGAGAAAAAAGCTATAGGAATGATTAGAGTACAGCGTTATAATTATCGCGCTGAGTTAGGCTACGTCTTAGCTCGTCCCTATTGGAATCGGGGTTTAATGACTGAAGCTGTGCAACCATTAGTTAATTGGGCAATAACTCAACCAGACATTTATCGAGTTTGGGCTGTATGTGACTACGAAAATCTAGCATCAGCGAGAGTACTAGAAAAAATAGGCATGACTCGCGAAGGCATTTTACGTCGATGGCTGATTCATCCAAATCTGAGTGATGAACCAAGGGATTGTTTTTGTTATGCCAAGGTGAAGTAATAAATTGTTTCTAGATTGGCAATCGCATTAATATAATGTTGACAACAAAAAATTCAATAGATGACTGAAGAAATACAATACAAAAGGGATTTGAAAAATGTCGATTGGCAAGAGATGAAACAGATACTAGCGATCGATCGCTTTGATAACGGGCGAACTCCACAGCAACTGCAAAAATCCTTTGAAAATAGTTATGCTTCAGTTATCGCTTACGCTGGAAGTAGCATTATTGGGACTGCTCGCGTGCTTTCGGATGGTGTTTGTAATGGATATATTGTTGATGTTTGGACGCTTACACAATATCGCCGACAAGGTATAGCTAGCACGATGATAAAAATACTTATGGAGCAGCTTGAAGGACAACATATTTATTTATTTGCAGATGAGGCGATCGATCTTTACAAAAAGCTTGGCTTCATGCCTCAGCCTACTGGACTGGGAAAAGTTGTAGGAAAGTGGTTAAAGAATGATTCTTTAGATTCATAGGTTAGTTACGACCCACAATTAGATGAAAATTCATCTTGACTTCTTTCTTCTGTTCGGGATTTCCCCAAACAGGTAACAAACTATCCCTCAAGGCTTCAAAGAATTTCGTACCTTGCTGTTGCATACATTGTCTTGTTGCCGACCAAGTATGCAGATAAGCTAATAATTCGGATAAAGTCCACGAAATTGCCATTTCGATCGGCGGTGCTGGAATTGGTTCAAAGGGAAAATCAATATGGCGATAACCATTGTGTATAAGCTGGATACGAGGAGACCAGTATGACTCAATAATATCAAGAATTCCCTTTTTAATAACTAAGTCTATTGGCGACGAGACAGAAAGCCAACTATAGCACCAAGCCGAAAAAATACCGCCTTTTTTGAGTACACGTTTTACTTCAGACCAAAAAAGCTCGATATCGAACCAATGTAAAGCTTGAGC
>JBFRWE010000034.1:0-6599 GCA_051439345.1 Xenococcaceae cyanobacterium | reverse complement strand
AGGCGATCGCATAATTAACTTAATCCATTAAAATAAAACCGAGGTTACAAACCAAAGTGCCAGATATTTGTCAGAATTGATATGATTCTCTAATCACTAAAATTCCAAACTAATTCTATGACTGCCGTAGCAATCAAGCCATATATAGAATTCAAGAATCAAGGGTACTGGATTATTGGTACTCGAATTTCTTTAGATTCTATTGTGTATGCTTTCCGCCAAGGTTTACATCCAGAAAGTATTGTTCAATCTTATCCGTTACTAGATTTAGAGCAAGTATATGGAGCAATTACTTTTTATTTAGCAAACCGTACAGAGATTGATGCTTATCTTTTGTCGGAAGAGAAAGAATTTGAGGCTACGCCACAAGCTTTACAGACAGATGCTCCTTCTTTGTATCAAAAGTTGAGGGATGCTAAAAAATCTTCACAGCAAGCATAATGGCAAATGTTCAATTTCAAGCTGATGCAGATCTTAATCAAGCAATCGTGAGCAGAAGAATGGGTTAATCGAATTGCCAAAATTCCTTTGTGAAGAGAGATATTTAAAAATGCGCTCGATAAAAAATGAAAAGAAGAGAATCAGGCGATCGCTTGATAATTTTACTTTCATTTATATATAGTGTTATTGATTTAGTAAAACACTACATGTGGTAGTTGACAATTCTCACTTTCGTTTAACTTGTCAACAATGACTAATATCTAATAACTCAAATAATTCACTATTTTAATTTATGCTTTGACCTGGGAATGAGGTAATTGCTATGTGAACCGAATTGTAAATATTTGGCAAATTAGCGATATGTAAATTTACATATATTATTGTTCGTAATATACTGCTTCAAAAGAGGGAAAGCAATAACCTTAGTCTTTAATAACAGCTTTATATTAATAGAGCTAATGTAGTAAATTTTATAAAAAAAACATAAAGAAAATTGCAGTAAAATCTAAAAATAAACAAGCAAAATTTTACAAAAAATAGTTTATGAGTAAATTTAAACTGAAATCTTCGCACAAATCTCACAAGCGGAGTCATTCTAGACGGGATGAATTAGAGCTTAACTTCCCTTTGGTTATAGCAATAGGAGTAGGAATAAGTTTAGCTATTTATATATTGTCTCTACCAATTAGAAAATCTTTTATTGGTGTTCTTCTTTATGAAAGAGGATTTACTCAATTTTTAACCATAGTCTTAGCCAGTATTGTTGTTGCTACAACTATCGTTAAATTTATCAAATTAACACGAGAATATAGAGTATTACATAGAATTTGGATTGCCGATCACCTTCCTTTAGATCAACCTAATGCTCATGAAACCATTAGTTTTAGAGATAGGTTAGCTCATGATGGCAGCTTAATTGCCACTCGTTGCAGCCGTGTTCTAAACGCTTATATACAAACAGGCGATCGCGCTAGTGCTACAGAATTTGCTTTAGACGATTCCTCTTTTTATCTCAGTACTTCAGAGTCTTCCTATTCTTTTCCCCGCATCTTAGTTTGGGCAATTCCTCTGTTGGGATTTATTGGCACAGTTATTGGTATTAGTGAAGCAGTTAGAGGTTTTTCTGGTTTTCTCGAACAAGCAGGAGATGTAGAGCAAATTAAAGAAGGGATAGGAACTGTAACTGGTGGTTTAGCAGTAGCTTTTGATACTACTTTACTGGCTCTTTTCCTCAGTGTAGTAGTAATGATTCCTTTAGTATTAATTGAGCGTTATGAATCCCGTTTGTTACTAGCCATAGATGTATTTATCAATGATAAACTACTACCTAGATTAGGCAGCAAAGAGAAAACCATGAGCCAAGAAACGATCGAGCAAGCGGTTAAAGGCGCGATCGATCATCACTTTCCTAATCCACAAGATTTAATTGAACCCGCTCGTGATTATGCTCAACAAGCCTCTCAAGCTCTAGCTGAAGGGTTTATTGCTGAAATTGCTAAAGTGCAAGATGTTAGTTCTCAAATTATTGAACAAGTAACTGAAGTAAGACAGTTTGCCCTTAAAGATCGGCAAAAATTCATGACCTTCTTTAATCAACAACAACAAAATAACCAAGAAATAATCGATGAGATTAAAAGCACAGTAGAAGCAATTAAAGCTAAAAATGAGGCGATCGCTAATAATTTACACGGTCAATCTCAAGAAATTAGCCGACAGCTAGAACAAGCAGCTAATGCTTTAGAAAGAAAAGTTTCCTCTTTAGAAAAATCTGCCAACAAAATTGCCGATCTGCAACAACTACAACAGAGTTTAGATCGCTCGTTCCAATCTTTAGAAAAAACAGCCCAGCTAGAAGAAGTATTAGTTGGGGTCAGAGAAAATCTCGCTCAACTGCAACCACTCTTACATAAAATTAATCAACCTCGTCGTATTACCCTGCTAGAAAGTAATAACGGAAGTGTTCATTCATAGAAAGTTTTTAGCTCTTAGCTAGTACCGCTTCGCTTAAGTAGCAAGTGCGGAATGTACCCCCACATGCTGCCTTGAGCGGAGGAGGAACATCGAAGCCTCCGATTGAACTCAAGGCAGGTCGGGGGTAGTAAGTAGCAAGTAGCAAGTTCGATAATTTCAGGGTTTCAAGGTAAATAAATAGTTACTTTATTTACGCCCACCTCTACTAGTATTTATTTGTTAAACAAACTATTATGCGTAGGCGAACTAGTACTAAAAATCACATCGAGGTAGAATTATTTCCTTTCCTCTCAATTTTAGCTTGTACTATTGGTACTCTCATATTATTGATTATTGTCTTGACTACTCAAGCTCTTGAGCAGCAAGAAGTAACCATTGTTGCCAAAACAGAAAATGGAGAAAACCGTAGTAAATCCCCTCGCTATATTGAATGTCGCCAAAATGGAGTAGTCTTATATCCTAGCGAAGAATTTGTCTCCCAAGAGCAACTAGATGATCCTAATTCTGCTCTACGAAAACTGATTGCTCAAGTAAAAGCAAATAAAGATAAAGAATATTTAATTGTCGCTTTACGCCCCAATGGAATAGATATCTTTGAGCGTGTTCGTAGTTTAGTTGAAGGTGCAGGTATTGATATTGGTTACGAACCAGTGGATTCAACCTGGAAACTAATAATTCAGGAAGAAGCAGAAGTAAAAACACAATAATGAGCTAATTAATTAGTCATTACAAATCGCTACTAACAACTAACAACTAACAACTAAACTACCTATCTAAGGCATCAAGGTAATTTATATAACTTCCGTAACTCCCATGAGAAATAGAAATCGTCGTCGAGTAAATCATCCTGCTCAAAATTTAGATTCCTTCCTAGATATCCTGACTAATACAGTGGGAGTCTTAATGTTTATTAGTCTATTTGTAACCTTAATTGCTAGTGAAGCAGATTCTATTGTCCAAACTCCTCTCTCCTCAGAAACAGAAAAAGTACCCCGCTTTTTTGAAATTAGAGACAATAAAATTGCTTACATTGACGATGAAAAGGTAGGTAAAGATATTGAAGAAATTACAGGGAATTTACCCGCTTGCCATCGACCAGAAACTCCCGATCGACCCGATCTTTTTGATAGACAAAATTATGTAGGTCATCTCCGCGATTATCGTTCTTGTCTTCGGAGTCGGGCGCAAAGAATAGCCAATTTCCAAACTCAGACTGAACACTATAATGTACGGATGATTAACGCTAGTACCTTTTCTTTAATTTATGAACCAATTACTGATAATGAAGGAGAATCGAAAGAAGAATTAGTCTTGCCTCAATCAAGTTATTTGCAAGTACTAGAAAAATTAGACCCCAAAAAAGATTATCTTGCTTTTATTGTTAGACCCGATAGCTTTTCTAGTTTTAGAGTAGCCAGAGAAGAAGCTTGGGCCAAAGGATTTGATGTAGGTTGGGAACCCCACAAAACTGAAAGACCCATCATTTTTGGTTCAGGTGGTCGAGCGATCGGTGTACAGTAGACTTATGAGACTAGATTGCCATTGTCTGGACTAGATTTAAGCCATGACCATTACCTGCGATCGACTTCTAAAAAAATATTCTCAAGCCTGGCGTGCTGCTACAGTACATCCCTTTCTGACCCAGTGTCAGTTAGGAACAATATACCCGAAGCAATTTAACACCTGGCTAGTACAAGACTATCTGTTTGTCATTGAATTTACTCGGTTCGTTGCACGAGTTTTAGCCAATGCTCCAATCCATCATTTCGATATTCTTTTAAGTGGCTTGAATGCACTTAAAGATGAACTTATTTGGTTTACAGCCAAAGCAGAAGAGCGACAGCTTGACTTATTAGTTGAGCCACAGCTAACCTGTAGCCAATATTGTGAATATCTGGAATTGGTAACATCCATGCCTTATGCAGTACAAGCGACTACCTTATGGGCGATCGAACTAGCTTACAATCAAGGTTGGCAATTACCAGGCACCATGCCAGAACCCTACGCAGAGTTTGCCCATCGCTGGGGCAATCAAGATTTTACCGAGTATGTCAAACTCTTAGAACAATTAGCTGATGAAGTTTTGTCAACGGCAGATGAAACGATACAAGCTCAAGCGGAATCGGCTTTTTTTAAGATTGCCAGTCTCGAACAAGACTTTTGGTCGATGGCGATGACAGTTATCTAGAGCAGTTAAAGACATCAATTGATTTGATAACAGTTTTGAAGACTACTTATTAACTTATCGGTTATTACCGAATAACCTTTATGCAGCCCAAAAACTTTTAGGGTCAAACGGCACAGGTGCTTTCATCCTTCTCTCTTTCTCAGCTTGCGTAATCCTAGCTGTAGGCTTTAAGCAATGCCAATGCTCCCTAGTTATCCGATACAGAGAACGCACATAAGCAAATCGATTAATTGCTTCCTCCTCGGCAAAAGGAGATACGTCGGGATGCTCACGCTTAATTAATTCTCGATAATTCGCTTCTAATTCAGTTAAGGTTTTGGGAGAGCCTAAAATACGCATTGCTGGACTCTCTTCTGTTCCATTGAGAGGTAATCCTGGTGCTAGTAAGCGATTAGTTAGTAGTAATACTGAAAAGTTAGCTGATTGTTCTAGTTGTTTTTGCTTCTGCTCTAATTGCTCTTGCTGCTCTTTTAATTGCGATTCTAATTTCTTGATTTGTGCTTGGGCAATTTGCAATTGTTGAGATGTGTTTTCTTCTGTGTCTAATTGTTGCTGTTCTTCTATCTCAAATCCTTCTACTTGAAAAGAATTAGGAGCAAGGTATGCCTTGTCCCTACTGGGTAAATCGGCAACTATTTGATAATTAGCAATTGATAATTCTTCTCTCTCAAGATAACAATTTATTTCATAATTTTCTGATTGCATAAATTGCAATTCTTGCTTGGCTGCTTCAATAGCAAATTGACAACGATTTAGTTTATTTGTCAATTTCAATCCTGTAGCTCTTTGCACTGTCTTGATAGCAGAGTTTGACCAAGTCGATCTTACTCTTTTGTAATAAGACATTAATAAAGTTTCATTCTCGGCCAGATAAGGATTTAAGTTAACTAAAATATTGAGTATCCGAGTATTTAAAGGTTGTTTATTTTCTATCTGTTGTATTTCCATCATTTTGTTGACCTTAGACTTTTTGATAACTACTAATCTGAAGATGATGACGAGTTTTTTCCATTGGCACTATCACCATTCTTACTATTGCTATAAATCAAATTAGCTTCAATTTGCTTAGCATCAAAATTACCGTTAATTTCCGCTTCAAATTCTTCTTGGTCATTTTCTGGAACAATCCCTAGACTTTCAAGAGCTTGCTTGTCTGCATCTGACTTGAGTTGCACATCATTTAATCTTAACAAGTTTGATTGCTTGCTTCTTTGGCTTGCTAATGTCTCAGAAAAGCTAGCAAATTGAGGATTGCTCGGTTTAAATCCTTTGATTTGCTTAGCAGTTTTGCTCTCTATATCTAAAGCTCTTGTTGAAGCTTGATGTGCAAATTGACTGATAAATTCTTGGACTTCTTGCAACACTTCTGAATAGGTTTCTTGTGCTGCTATTTCCATTTTTTCTTGCAAATAATGATTGAATCTAACTCTAAACTCATGCTTGGCTGCATCACTAGCTATTTGTGCTTGGGCTGATGCTGCTTGTTCTGCTAATTGTTCTAATTGGTGCAAAAATATTTGATGATTAACATTGAGTTCTTTCTGATTTTCGTTATTCATTTATTTTTCTTTTATTTGCAGAGATAGTATCAATATTTTTAAGCTTTGTTTTGGTTACTTTAGCTTATCTTTGGCTAGAATTTATCATTATTTATTCACTTGGTCAATCGTTTTAAAAACTTCTTAATTATTGCAAGTAAACAACTATTAAATTGCTTATTTGTGCAACTAATTATTAGTGCTATATTGATTTGATTTTGTATGGCAATTATGTAAAATAATCGGAGCAATTAAGCAATTTTAATCTTGCATTCATCTACACATTTCTTAACTTTATTGCTTAGTTGTCTAGATTACATAACTAGATTCAAGCTATCCTAGATAATTATCTGTCTGACTTCATTTACTTGATTATGCCTTCTCAAACTTTTCTCGTTCGCTCTCACGCTCGTACCATTCACACTCATCCTGTTACTTTTGTCTGCGCTCAGTGTCATACC
>JBFRWE010000033.1:0-3635 GCA_051439345.1 Xenococcaceae cyanobacterium | reverse complement strand
ATCCTGTAGATAACCCATGCTCCCTAGAAGAAAGTTTCGAGATCGCCAAAAATACGCTCAGGGAATTTTACCGATTCAAAATAGAAGGAAAAAGCCTTTCCTTGGCTGCTGAGGTTGTCGAGAAGCTCAAATCGACCAATCAACTGTATATCTCGAATTTTAAGGCTTCTGTGAGTTTCTTAGGGTCAATTCAAGAGAGTTTTTTAGCAGAAATTAAAAAGAGGGACACTATGTTGCCGATGGTACTAGAATCTGAGCAAGTGGACTCAAAGGTTTTGCTCAAAGAGGTTGAACAAAAAGTCGGACATACTCTGCCATCTTGGGGACGCTTTCGAGGTGTTACAGAAGAAATGGTCAAGTCGGCTCTCTTGGAAGAACTAGAACCTATTGCCCAAAGAATTTGCTCAAATACAAAGACTAGGCTAGAGCAAGAGCTACAAGATTAGGGAAAAGGGAAAAGGGAAAAGGGAAAAGGGAACATGACGATTGAAAACTTTGAGGATTTGAGGGTATGGAAAAAAGGAATTGAGTTGACTAAACAAATATATGTAGTTACAAGTAAAGGTGAAATAAGTAGAGATTTTGGTTTAAGAGATCAGTTAAGAAGAGCAGCAGTTTCAATACCCACTAATATCGCAGAGGGCTTTGAAAGATACTCTCGTAAGGAATATGTCAATTTTCTGAATATAGCCAAAGGTTCTGCGGGAGAAGTTCGTTCTCTAGTACGAGTGGCATTAGAAGTAGGTTATTTTGATCGCCCAATCTATAACGAATTATACAATCAAGCTAAAGAACTTCTTGCAGAAGTTAGGTCAAAGGGAAAAGGGTCAAGGGAAAAGGAATGTATAAAAAACCTTTTCCCCTTTCCCTTTAACCTTTCCCCTAAACAAGACCAAGATTTATTGGACAAGAGCAAGAGAGCTAAAGATTTAAGTCGTATGTTGGCAAGCCAAATTAAAGCTATAAAACAATCTCCTCAATAAAAAACCCTTTCCCCTTTCCCCTTTCCCTTTTCCCAAACCACACCAATCAACTGAATTGTTACCCAAGATTAGTACGATGTATCAAGAAAAGAATTACGGAAAAACGCCAAAAGGAATACAAGAACTAGTCTGTCCGAGATGCGGGCATGATGTCCACAAGGTAGGAGCTATTAAATGCGAAGCATGTGGTCAAAGCTTGCTGTCTGAAGTAACAGAGCAAGTAAAAAGTCGAAGTCTGAGGGTAGTTGAGAAAAAAACTCGTAGTCAAGTCAAAGGAAAGAAGAAAGCTAATAATAACAAGAAGATTATCATCCTTACTTTGTCTATATCGTGTTTGGTAGCAGCAGCAGGACTGGGAGTCTCCAGACTGTCGATTCAGACCCAGATAGAAGGAACAGAATTTCTTGGCGAACAAATTCCCAAACCAGAACTTAGAGGGATTATGCGCTATTGGTCGCCTCCATGTAATGAAAATTTGATGTCAAACTTAGTAGATAAAGCATTAAGCAACAATGGTCGATTTAAAATTGTGAGGACAGATATTGGCACGTCAGATCCCATAGGACAACTAAAAAGAAAAAATATTCAGTTAGCCATACTGGAGAAAGCACCATTTTTGTCGCAAGAAAAGAAAGCCAAAGAGTTAGGGTATAAGCTAGCTAGTTTACCAATTTCCCTAGACGGAGTTACTTACCTTGTTAATGAAGGGGTAACTGGGGTGAAAACCTTGAGCGTTAGTCAAATCGAAAAAATATATCGTGGGGAAATAACTAATTGGAAACAAGTAGGGGGTAACGATCTAATAATTAATCCAATTCTGTTGTCGGGAATGGGTCGAAATAGCCTAACTATTGAGTTTAAGAATAAGTTGAACCCAAATACAGTATTTGTGGAAAATAGAAAAGTAGCAATAGATGAGCTACATAAACACAAGGGTGGTCTGTTTTATACCTCAGCGACTTTAGCCATAGAGGAGAAGGGCGTAGACATAATTGCTCTGGAAAATGAGGACAAGGAAATTGTCTCTCCAGTGATTGAGGTGGAGGGAAAGAAGCAGCCTAATCGAAAAGCATTCGTGTCGGGCAGATATCCGCACCTAAGAACTTTGATGGCAGTATATCTTGATAATGAGGAAATGCCAAAAAGAGTAGCTAAATTCATAACTTCTTCTGAAGGGCAGAGGCTTGTCAAAAAGTTAGGATTTGTCCCCTTGTATATAGGGATGTAGACCCATAGTTACAACTAGTTTTTTTCTGCTCTTGAGGAGAAGATTATAATTGTCTCTTAGCTTTTGTTGACTACACAATTTTTGACCAAAAAAAATGAACAACCTATCTGCATTAAAGAAAAATAACTCTGTGAGTAAACAGCGACTTCAGATCCGTAATTATCTAGTATCTTCAGTTGTTTTCACGATATTTGCCTTAGTTTGTAGCCATTTAGTCGTGAAATCATCAGTTGAGAATCCTTATCGAGCCAATAGACTGCAAAGTCAATTAAGTGTGTGCCATATCATCGTTCTTCATCTCTTAAGCTTCAGTACTTTGCTTGGGGGGAATTCTTCGGAAAAAGAAGAGCAATAAATTTATAGATGCAGCTATTATGTCCAAAACAAAAATTAATCTTCTGCTCTTTGTCGGTATTTATAGTATTGGTTTACCGCTTTTTTTAAGTTTTATTCCACCCCGTCCAGGAATAGCACAACAAAATTCTTGCCAAGTTAAGGAAAATGACCGAAAGTTACCTAGCTCGATTCCTGCATCAAGTTTGAATGCAAGTATTGATTGGGCGATGAAGGAAGCCAATCTTCAAGGAGAGGTCAAATTTATTGTCTGGGCAGATGGAGTTCAAATTTACAATTATAGTAATGGGCAACCTAAAATATTTGCTCCTCTCGCCAACCTTTATCCCGTAGAGAATTTTGATGATGAAATGTATATTTTGATGAACGACCCTATTGGCAATCACTATAAGATTGGCGATGCGCCAGCCTGGGAATTTTTAGGTGGTAACAGGTTGGTGGCAAAAAGTAAAAAAGAAATAGAAGGGGCAGGAGAGAAAGATGCCCCCTGGCTCGCAGTCAAAATCAAGCCAGTCACAGATAAAACAGATGCGACACTTAAGATAGAGCCAAAAGATTATTATATTTTAAGGCTGGAAACTCGCGGGGGGACTGCTCCCGATTGCCCCCGACAGTTTGAAGGATTCCTCAGCGTAGATTATCAAACTTTATACGCGATCGTCAAAGTAAATTCGCAGCAGCAAAGTGTTCTAAACCGTTAAAGTTTTATTGTAGTATTAGAAAAGTCGAGACTACTCCACCTACCATTGATAGGTGGAGTAGTCTCGATTGCTTCATAGCAGCTTCTTTCAGCTAGGTTTTTTTTGTCTTTCAGAAGCAGGAAAATACTTGTGGAAGCTGCTTTCGGAAATCTGGGTGGATTGGCAAATTTCTTTGATTTTATAGCCTTTCTGCAATAAAGTTTGCACCTTTTTGGCTTTCTTGTCATCGATAACAGGTTTTCGACCAGGTTTTTGGCCGTTTTTTTGCAGGGATTGTTTTCGCACTTGGGTTTGAGTGGCGATTTTCTGGTACTGAAAATCGACCAGAATTTTAATTAGCTTAACATGAGTAGATTCTTTCAAAGGAAG